>JANOKV010000456.1:0-3149 GCA_031419415.1 Hyphomicrobiales bacterium
CCGGCCTCACGAGCGAGTTGCGCGGTCGGCTGATCCTGGGTGACGGCCTCGTGTTCGACGGCGATCTCAGGGTGCAAGCGTCCGACATCGGTCGGGCGCTCACCGCGACGACGGGTCGATCGCGAACGGCGCTGGAGGGCGCCGCCGCCGCAGGTTCCATGACCGTTGCGATGAGCGGCGGCAAGGCCAAGCTCGAGGTGGCGCGGCTCGCTGTGGGCAGCGCGGGATTGTCTGGAAAACTCGAGGTGACCTCTGCCCAGGGGAAATGGCGGATCGACGGCCAGGTGGCGACCGATCGTCTGTCGCTGCCGTTGGCGCTGGCGCTGCTCACCGACGGTCGCACACCGCGCGCGGCGACTGGCGCGGGCGAACCGGCCGCGAGCGCCTGGAGTGAGGACAGCTTCGATTCGGCGTTTTTGGGCGGCTTCGAGAGCAAGCTGCGGATCGATGTGGGCGCACTCGATGCAGCTGCGGGTGTCGCGGTTCGGTCGGCGCGGCTCGATCTGGTCAATACGTCGACTGGTTTGCAGATCGACATCGCGCAAGGGGAAACGCTGGGCGGCAAACTCGGGGGAAGGCTGCGGCTCGAGACGGTGCAGGGCGGCGCGCGCCTGCATGGGAAAATAGACCTCGAGAATGGCCGGCTCAATCAGGCCGTCGGATCGGGACGCGCGCCGATGGCCAATGGATCAGTTGGATTTCAGGTCAGTGTCGACGGGACGGGCCCGAGCCCGCGCGGGTTGGTGGCGGCACTGCGCGGCAAGGGTGCCCTCGAGCTGGCTGGTGGGCACTTGCTGCGCTTTTCACCCGCCGACGTCCGCGCGGCGACGGAAGAGGCGATGGCCGCTAAAGTCGAAGCATTGCCCCTCGACTTGCGTCGTCGCCTGGGTGCGATTGGCAGCGAACCTCAGACGGCGCTCGCGATGGGTCGCCGCACACTCACTATCGAAATCCAAGATGCGAGCGCGCGCATCGCGCCTCTGATCATCGATACGCCGGAGGGTCGCGTGTCAGGATCGACGACGATCGATCTCGACGGCCTGCGGCTCGACAGTGAATGGCGGGTCGAGGCGCGAGGGTCCGCTGGGCGGCGCACCAAAGCCGAGCTCGCGCCCATCACCTGGATTTGGGCCGGGCCGCTCGCGCGCATCGACGGCCGGGCGCCACGCATGGACAGCGAAGCGCTGGAGCAGGACGTGACGGTGCGCCGGATGGAGCGCGAAGTCGACGACCTCGAGCGGTTGCGCCGCCAGGACGAAGACGCCGGCCGCGCCGAGGCCGAACGGCAGCGTCGCGACCGTTCGGACATGCAACGCCCCGGAATCGATCCGGCTCGGTCCTCGCCACCGCCGGTCACGCAACCCCCACCGGTGCAGGCCACTTCGCCGTCGTGGGGAACACCGGCCCGATTGGCACAACCTGATGGCGCGCCCCCTGTGTCGGCCGGTGCGGGACCATCTTCGGGTGGAGCGTCAGGCCAACCGCCGCCACCCACCGTGCGGGGGCCAGCGGGCCCGGCCTTGGAGCCATTACCGCCCGCACAACGCTATATCCGCCCTTATCGCCCGGACGATGCCGAGCGCAAAAATCAATAACGACGGTGGCCAGCACGATCCATTTCGGTGCGCGGGCATCGCGTGCCGCAACACCCAATCGGGTAGGGTTCGAAAAGTTATCCCCGCGCGCTCCTTTGGCCTTATCGTGTCAACATGCGCCGTAGCTAGGCTGAAAGGGCCATTTGGCGTCTGCCGAGCCATCCCCGAGCCATCGCCTTTCGTCCCGTTGACTTCGCCCAGGCTTTCCCCTATCTGCCGCGACGGGACACCTCCCCCCAACGGGAGGCTTGCCGTCTGAGAGGATAGGCCACATGACGACCGCGACCCTTGCGGCCACGAAGCCCGTGGTACGCCCTGCACGCCCGTACTTTTCGTCCGGCCCTTGCGCCAAGCGCCCCGGCTGGACCCCTCAAGTCCTCGACAAAGCATTCCTCGCCCGCTCGCATCGCGCGAAGGAGGGCAAGGCGCGCCTCGAGCTCGCCATCGACAAGACCAAGGCGATCCTCGGCCTGCCCGCCGATTACCTGTGCGCCATCGTGCCGGGCTCCGACACGGGCGCCTTCGAAATGGCGATGTGGTCAATGCTCGGCCAACGCGGCGTCGATGCGCTCGCCTGGGAGAGCTTCGGCAAGGGCTGGGTCAACGACGCGGTCAAGCAACTCAAACTGAAAGATGCGCGCGTCCTCGAAGCGCCCTACGGCGCGCTGCCCGATCTGGCCCAAGTCGATTTTGATCGCGATGTCTTGTTCACGTCGAACGGCACCACGTCGGGCGTGCGTGTCCCCAACTACGACTGGATCCCGCACGAGCGTGCCGGTCTGACATTTTCGGATGCCACGTCTGCCGCCTTCGCCCAGGCGATCGACTGGTCGAAGATCGATGTCGGCACCTTCTCCTGGCAAAAGGCGCTCGGTGGCGAAGCCGCGCACGGCATGCTGGTGCTGTCGCCACGCGCCGTGCAGCGCCTGGAATCTTACGTGCCGGCATGGCCGTTGCCGAAAGTCTTCCGCCTGACTTCGGGTGGCAAACTCATCAAGGGCGTCTTCGAAGGCGAGACGATCAACACGCCCTCGATGCTGTGCGTGGAAGATTATCTCGACACGCTCGCCTGGGCCGAAAGCGTCGGCGGGCTCGAGGGGCTGAGGGCGCGCGCCGACGCCAATGCCGGCGTGCTCTTCGACTGGGTGGCGCGGTCGGGGTGGCTCACGAATTTGGCGGCTGATCCAGCGACCCGCTCCAACACCAGCGTTTGTCTGCGGCTCGCCGATCCCGCACTGGCGGCGTTGTCCGAAGGTGCTCAGGTCGCCTTCGTCAAATCGATCGCTGGCCGGCTCGAGACGGATGGCGTCGCATTCGACATCGCCAACCATCGCGATGCCCCGCCTAGTTTCCGAATTTGGACCGGCGCGACGATCGATCGAGCCGATCTCGAAGCGCTGACGCCGTGGCTCGACTGGGCCTACGCGGTTGAGAAATCCGCGCTCACCAAAGCAGCCTGAACCCTTTCCGTCCTCTGCATCCCCTGCTGTGACCCCATCGTGCGCCTTCCGTGGCGCATGAGCGGCGGCCAGCGCAATCGACCGCAAACGAGGC
>JANOKV010000457.1:0-11866 GCA_031419415.1 Hyphomicrobiales bacterium
CAGGCGACGAACCTCGGCCTCGACGGATGGGTGCGCAATCGGCGCGATGGTGGCGTGGAAGCGGTGCTTGCGGGGCCGCGCGAGTCAGTCGAACAGATGATTGCGCTCTGTCGGGTCGGCCCGCGATCCGCGCGGGTCGATATGGTGAAGGTTCTGGAGGAGGACGTCGCGCCCGGGTCCGGTTTCGGTGTGCTCCCCACGGCGTGAGGCCGTGTCTGGCGCCGTTTGCGCTACGTTGCCATGCGGCCCTTGTTGCGCTCCGCCAGTATCGGGCGCACTAGCCGCTTGAAGCGCCAGCACTCCTCGTCGTGCAGATAGCCCGACAGACAGAACGAGTGGCAGCCGACATCGATGAACTGCTGCAAGGCATCGGCGCACTGTTCGGGGTTGCCGACGATGGCGATACCCGCTCCGGGCCGCGCTCGCGCCAACCCCGACCACAGGTTCGGGGCGATCAGGTCGCCTTTCGTGCGCCGTAGCTCCTGCACGCGTTGGTTGGCGGCGGAATTGGCGTAGTGCTCCTTGATGTAGCGCTCGCGCTCGGCGGTGACGTTGCGCACGAGGCCTTCGGCGGCTTCCCACGCGTCCGCCTCGTTCTCGCGGCAGATGATCTGCAACCGCATGCCGAAACCCAAATCCGCCTCGCGCCCGTGCGGGGCGGCCATGGCGCGCAAGGTCGCCATGTTGGCGGCGATCTGCTCGATCGTGTCCCCCCAGAAGAGGTGCACGTCCGAATGCTTGGCCGACAGTTCCCACGCTTGCCCCGAGCCACCACCGAGATAGAACTTCGGATACGGTTTCTGGAACGGCAGCGGCACGATTTCGGCCTGCTTCAAGGTGTAGTATTTTCCGTCGAAATCAGCCTTGCCGCCCGAGGTCCAGAGCGTCTTCAAGATCTGGACTTCTTCATCCATGATCTCGTAGCGCTGCTCCTTGCTCCACTTGACGCCTTCGGCGAGGTTTTCCGCCTCGCTCTGCCCGGCGATCAGGTTGATCGAGACGCGCCCGCCTGAAAGCTGGTCCAAGGCAGAAATCATTTTCGCGAGCAAGACGGGATGGATATAGCTGGGACGCGCAGCAATCAGCATGCGCATGGATTTGGTGCGCCCGATCATCGCCGCGCCGGTCATCCAGGCATCCCAGCACTGGTGACCGACGGGAATGAGCATGTATTCGAAGCCTGCCGCTTCGGCCGCCACTGCGACGCGTTCGAACATGTCCGCTCCAGCCGCGATTTTCAGTGGGTCGCCGTAATCGTCGGTATCCCCCCGGGTCGGGAGAAACCAGCCGAATTCGAGGGGACGCATGGCGTAAAGTCTCCAATTTGGGGTTCGCCGACAAGGTTAGCAGAACTCGCCGATAGGGGTCACCCCACAGATCAGGGGAATCAACCTGGAGCCGCCTATCGACAGCAGCGCGACAATGGTCGAAACTACCACACTGGTCTTTGCAGCCGGACCCCTTCGGGGGCCGCACGACAGGAGGAAGCCCATGTCCCAAGACAATTGGAAGTTCATGCACAACGTCGCCAATGAAGCCACCTGGACGCCCGGTCTGCGCGAAATCTTCGAGTATCGCGATCTGGGCATCAAGGAAGGCACGCATGGCGATTTCGTCGCCCACATCGTCAAGGCCAACGGCAAGGAAATGAAGGACGATGTGCAGCACTGGCATGTGCACGACTGCACGTTCCAGTTCGTCTACGTGCTGAACGGCTGGGCCAAGTTCGAATACGAAGGCTACGGCGTGCGCACCATCAGCAAAGGTGATTGCGTCAACCAGCGCCCCGGCATCGCGCATCGCGAAATCGCGTGCTCCAAAGATTTCGAAGTGCTCGAGATCGTGGCGCCCGCCAATTTCGCCACGCGCGTCGTCGAAGGCCCCAAGGCGCAAGCGGCCGAATAACGCGGGCCACAGCGCCCGAGACTGCAAACGGTTCGCGTTCCCCGGAGCGCAAGCCCGACGCCATGCTCGGGCGACTTCGACAGTGCTGGTTGTCCCTTTTGCGCAAGCGCCTTGTCGACAGGCGCGCAGAGGGCTAGATGAACATTATCGGCCATGGCCGGTAATGCGCGCTGTGATCGCTCGGACGCCTGCATCTGCGGCAGTGCCGAGTGCTGATCAACCCGCGCGGAGGGGTGGCCGAGTGGTTTATGGCACCGGTCTTGAAAACCGGCGTGCTCGAAAGGGTACCGGGGGTTCGAATCCCTCCCCCTCCGCCAGTTGTTTTTTTCGCGGCGTAGAGATGTCGAAGACCGGTCGCGCGCTGACGGTGAGGCGGCGGGCGCGCATCCGCCGCCGTCGTGCCTTGCGCGCGGAGGCACTTGAGAATCGCGCCGGCTGACTCACCGAATTGAGCGGGCTTCATCGTTGCGTTACGCCAATGCTGTGTCATCGCGCTCGAAGTTTTAGATTTTTCCCAGCCCACTCGACCGCCTCTGCTTCCCGGCCGAAGCCGTGCTTCAGCACGGCGCAAAGCCAGATCGCTGGTGTGAGGCTCGAGGGCTCCGGTGACGCGCTCGCGTCCCGGAGTGGCAACGGGGTGGTCCTCAGGGCCGGCGCGATCCCGGATGGCCGCGCCACGCGCGTCCTCCGGGAACCAGAAGGGGACGCGTGTGGGCTTGCCGCGCGGGAAGCAAGCGGGACGCTCTGGGTGCGACGTTCGGGAGGCAGCTTGAGTCGGGGGCATCCGAGGAATGGGCGTTCCTATCCTCACACCACCCACAGGGCCAACGTATCGGTATGCCCGACGACGGCGGCCGAGCGATCGATGGAGCGCCAGTCGGCGACGGTCGCAACGGGAACGTCGCCAGTCTCGGCGACGGCGACGGCGAAGCCGGAGGCTAGATCGCGGATGAGGGTGGGTTCGCCCATATCCAGAACCCAAGGGCTGGCCGCCTCCTCGACGCGATAGCCGCATGTCACCAAGGCGCGCGCGAGGGCGGCAGGGGCGCCTGGACCTGCTGCGCGGCCGAAGCCTTTGTCGGTGGACTGGTGCGCATGGAAGGCGGCCGCCATCGCCGCATCAGCCGGATGTGCTGGCGTCCAACTCTGCCCGCCATCATAGGTGAGTACGGTGTAGAAATGCGCACGCCGTGCGGCCAGCGCTGCCGCCAACGTCTGCAAAAACGCCTCCGAGCACAGATCGAAGAACGCCGAGGCCGTGACGAGATCGGGGCTGTCCCCCAGAGCGGCGTCGAGGTCCGTGTTCAGATCGGCTTGACGAAAGGCGACATGCAGCGTGCGGCCGGCCTTTTCCAAAACCAAGGTCTCACTCGACGACACCGTGCGATCCGCCCACTCGAGTAATCCCGCCCGCGCCGCCGCCAGCAACCGCGCGTCGTAATCGACGAGGGTCCAGTGTTGCGTGGCCCCGAGCAGCGCCGACGTGGCGCGAATATTCGATCCCGTGCCGCAGCCCAGATCGACGACGCGAATCGCGGCGCGATCCGCCAGTTGCGCGGTCAGGCGCGCGGCCAGGTCCTGGTTGCGCGCGCGAAGATCGACCGGTTCGCGCAACGCCAGCCACTCGGGTGAAAAACCACTCATGCGGCAACCTTCCTGATCACGCCGGCGATGATGCGGGCCGTGTCGTCCCATGTGGGCAATGACTGCGCCGCCAGCCACGCGGCATCGCTCATGCGCTGGCGCCTGTCGGCGTCCTCGATGACCGCGCCGAGCGCTGCGCCGAATGCCTGCGCGTCGCCGGGCGGAACCTTCATCGCCGCCGCGTCCGGTACGGTTTCGGCCGCCGCGCCGCCCGTCGTGCATACGACGGCCAAGCCGCGCGCCATCGCTTCGGTCAATACCATGCCGTAACCTTCGAACAGCGAGGGCATGACGAAGATGTCGGCGGCGGTATAGAGCCGGTCGAGTTCGGCTTCGCTTGCAGCTCCCGTGAGGCGAATACGCGACGCCAGCCCCGATTGCGCGATCTGCTGGTGCAGGCGCTGCGTCGTTTCGGGACTGCGATCATCGGCGCCCGCAATCGTGAGCCGCCAACCGTGGTCAACCAAGCCGCCGAGCGCGTCGATGAGCACATCGTAGCCCTTGCGCGGCACGACCGAGCCGACCGCAAGCAACTGGAGCGGCGCACCCGTCCCGGTGGCCCGCGCGGCCCGTTCGGTGCCAGGCTCGGCCACTGTGACCTTCTCGGATGGCACGCCGAAGTCGGCGATCAGCGTGCGCGCCGTCGTCGCGCTGGTGACGATGACATGGCGGGCATAGGCGAGGGCTACAGCCTCCGACGCGTGCAACTCTTTGGACCGCGCCTGCGGCAACCCCGCCTCGAGCGCCAGCGGATGATGGCACAGCGCCACGATGGGTTGCACGACGCCGCGCACGAGATCATCGGGCATCGCACCAAAGGCCAAGCCGTCGATGAGGAGGAGGGTGGTCGCAGGCAGGGCGGCGAGCGTTGCGCGCGTGGCGATCAAATCACCCGCCGTCGGCGCCGGATAGGACCCGAGCAACGCGACATGGCGCACGGCAACGCCCGACGCCGGCAAACGCGCCAGCACGCGCCGATCGTACGCATAGCCCCCTGTCGGCAGATCGATGTCGCCGGGAATGACGAACGCGCAGGAGATCATAAGCCTCCGTTATTCCGCCGCCAGTGGGTGATGCGCATGACCGCCCTTGGGTTGCTCGGCCAGTTCGATGACGAAGCCGCCCGTCGATTTCGGATCGAGAAAGACGATGCGGCAGTTCCCGTGCCCTATCATGGGCGTTTCCGTCTGGAACGCGACGCCCTTGCCGCGCAACTCGTCCATCGAAGCGGCGATATCCTCGACCTCGAGGCAGATGTGAAACAACCCTTCGCCGCGTTCTGCAATCCAGCGATTGGTGCCACTATCGGGTTTGTCGGACTCCAGCAGCTCGAGATACGTCTCGCCGACTGGAAACATGGCCAGGCGCGTCGCATGCGCGGGCAGGTGCTCCTCGTATTCCATCGGAATGCCGAGTTTGTTTTCCAGCACGTCCTTGATCGCCGCCATGTTCTTGCAGGCGATGGCGATATGCTCGATGCGCTTGATTTTCATGGGCAGGCCCCTTGACCGACGAGCAAGTGGATTTATGGCACGCAAAATTTCAGTGCGCAGCCTCCAGGGGGACACCTTCGATGGTAATGCGATGCATCAGGCGGCGCTCGCCCTGATAATCATTGAGGGCGTAGTGCCACGTCGCGCGGTTGTCCCAGAAAGCCATCGAGCCTTCTTCCCATTTGAATCGGGTCTGGAACTCGGGTCGCGACGCGTGCTGATAGAGATAATCGAGCAGGGGTTTGCTATCTTTCTCCGTCCAGCCTTCGAAATGGGTGGTGAAGCCCGCGTTCACATAAAGCGTCGCGCGGCCCGTGTCGGGATGGCGGATGATCACCGGATGGACGGCATCCTGCGTCGCCAAATCCGGGTTGATCAGCCGGCCTTTCCGGTCCGGGTTATTCTGGAGCGACTTGGGCCCGAAGACATGTCGGCTGGAATGGACAGCGCGCAGGCCTTTGAGCGTCGTTTTCAGCCCGCTCGACAGCGCCTCGTACGCCTGCCCCATGCACGCAAACATGGTGTCGCCGCCACGTGGAGGCACCTCGCGTGCGAGCAGAATGGAGCCGAGCGCGGGGATCTGATCGTAACTGTGATCGGTGTGCCAGCCGCCGCCGATGTTGGTCGTCTGGGCCGGTTCTTTGCGCACCTCCGCGATTTGCGGATGCTCGGGCGCCGTCTTGAAAAAGCGATTGATGTTGACCGCGCCCATGCGCTCGGCGAACGCGATGTGCTGCTGGGGCGTCAGGCGCTGATCGCGAAAGAAGATGACGCCATGATCGTGGAACGCCTGCCGGATGTCCGACACGGCGTCGGCGTCCAGCGCAGTCGCCAGATCGATTCCCGAAATAACCGCGCCGAGCGCACCCGAAGTCGGCTGGACCTCAATTCGCGTATTCCGCATATGAACCCCTTTGGGCCGAGCGCCCGGATCGCCATCATGAGGGGTGGGTTCTAACGCAAACAGCGCGGTTTGTTAATCCTCCGACTTGATGGGTGCGATGATATGGGCGTGGGCGCCCCCATACGCCTCAACCAACCAGATCGTCGATGCGGATCGGAAGGTTGCGGATGCGTTTTCCGGTGGCGTGGTAGACCGCGTTGGCGACTGCGGCTGCCGTGCCGACGTTGGCGAGTTCGCCAATGCCCTTGATGCCCGCCGGATTGACCTTGGTATCGACTTCCGGCACCAGGATGATCTCCACATCGACGATGTCGGCATTCACCGGCACCAGATATTCGGCGATGTTGTCGTTCACGTAGCGCGCCGTGCGCTTGTCGATCTCGGTGGCTTCGTGAAGGGCGGAGGACACGCCCCAGATCAATCCGCCCAGCAACTGACTGTTGGCTGTGCGCGTGTTCTTGATGTGGCCGCCGGCGAATGCGCCGACGATGCGGGGCACACGAATTTCCCGCGTGCGGGAATGGATGCGCACTTCCACGAACTCCGCGCCGAACGCGAACATGGTAGACGTTTTCCCCGCGCCCCCGACGATGCCCGGCGCTCCTTTGTAAGCTTTGGCGAGCGCACCGGGTTGGGAACCTTCCGGCACGAATTGACCCAACTCCTCGATCGGGCCGCCCCCGTTGCGCTTGAACGCGTCGGCGAGCGATTCTGTATTGCCGCCACGCATGCGCAGGGTCTCGCCGTCGATGGCGATGCCGCCACCTTCCGCCGCGCCTGACAGTTTGCGCAAGATGCCCTCGCACGCGATTTTGACGGCCGAGCAACTGCTGGCCGTCGTCACCGAACCACCCGAGACAGTACCCGGCGGCAACCGCGAGTCGCCCAGCTCCACCGTCACGTCCGCCATCTTGGCGCCCAACATTTCCGCCGCCATCTGGCCGATGACGGTGTAAGCGCCGGTGCCAACGTCCTGCGACGCGATTTGCACGCGCACTTTCCCGTCCGGCGAGAATTGGACGCGCGCAACTGCGGGCGCCATCTGCGTCGGGTAGGTCGCCGTCGCGCAGCCCCACCCAATCAACCAATCGCCGTCGCGCATCGAACCGGGGGCTTTCGTCCGCTTCGACCACCCGAACGCGACCGAAGCCTCGTCATAGCATTTCATGAGCGATCGACTGGTATATGGCGCGTTGTTCGTCGGGTTCTTGTCGGTGTCGTTGATGCGCCGCAACTCCACCGGATCCATGTCGAGCGCAATTGCCAATTCGTCGATCGCGGCTTGGAGCGCATACATATACGGCACCTCGGGCGGCGACCGCATGAAGCCTGGCGTGTTGCGGTCGGCCTTGATCAGGTTGACCTTGGTCTTCACGTTGGGCGTGGCGTACATAGCCACGGTGTTTTCCGTGCCCGCAACGGCGTAGTCGTCGGTGTGCGACGTGAGTTCCCACGACTCGTGATGATAGGCAGTCATACGCCCGTCACGCTCGGCGCCGAGCTTGATCGTGTGGCGGGTTTCCGCGCGGTAAGTGGCGAGCGTAAAACCCTGGTCGCGCGGAACGACGAGTTTGACTGGCCGGCCCAGAAGTTTTGCCACGACGGCAATCAAGCTGGTGCGCGGCGTGATCGAAGCCTTGCCGCCGAAGGCGCCGCCGATATAGGGAGAAATCGCGTGAATTTTGCTCGGATCGACGTTGATCTGCTGCGCTAGGCCATGTTGCAGACCGATGACCTGTTGGCTCGGTTCATAGATGGACAACTCCTCGCCGGCCCACACACAGGTGGTGGCGTAGAGCTCGATCGTATTGTGATGTTGGGTGGGCGTCTCGTAGGTCGCTTCGATCTTCACAGGGGCCGATGCGAAAGCAGCGTCCGCATCGCCGACGCCGGGGTCCTCGTGTTTTGCGTCCACGGCGGAAAGCGCGACGGTCTCCGCGCCATCTCCACCGAAACCGGCCGTCGGCGGTTCGGAGGCGTAGATCACCTCGATCTTATGCGCCGCTTCGCGCGCCGTTTCGAACCGTTCCGCCACCACCAGCGCGACGATCTCGCCCTCGTGGTCGATCCGGTCGCTGCCCATCGGAGCTTTGGCGGTCGACGCGTTGCCTTCGTTTTTCCAAAACTTGAAATCGCCCAGATCGGGGCGGTTTTCATAGGTCATGATGTGGAGCACGCCCGGCACAGCTTCGGCTTGCGACAGGTCGAAGCCCATGATCCGACCGCGCGCAATCGAGCTCGTGACAAAGTAGGCATAGGCCGGGTTGGCGACCGGAAAATCGGCCGCGTATTTAGCGCTGCCGGTCACTTTGGCGCGCGCATCCAGGCGCGGTTCGGGCCGGCCCATGTTCTCTTTCGGCTCTGGCGTCGCGGTGCTCATATCAGACCTCCATAGCCTTCGCCTGCAGCAGGGCGCGGATCAACGTCTGCCGTCCGGTTTCAATTTTGAAGGTGTTGTACTCGAGGCCCGTGGCGTCGGCGAAAGCGGCATCGGCGGCCTTGACGGCCGACGCTTCATCCAACACCTGACCGTTCAGAACAGCCTCCGCTTCGCTCGCGCGCCACGGTTGGTAAGCCAATCCACCCAGTGCGATACGCACGTCGCCCACCCGGTCACCTGACATTTGCAGCGCGACGGCCGCGGATGTGAGGGCAAACGCATAGGACTCCCGATCGCGTATCTTGAGGTACACGGACCGCCGGAAATCACCGGCTGGAACGGAGAAAGATCGGATCATCTCGCCGGGCCGCAGGATGGTTTCCAGGTGCGGCTGCGCTGCGCTGCGATGCAGCTCGGCAAACGCGAATTTGCGCTGATCCGTTTCGACGACCGCATCGAGCGCGATCATCGCTTGCGCGAAATCACCCGGATAGGCCGCAATGCAAGCGTCGCTCGTGCCGAGCACCGCGTGCAAGCGGTTGTGGCCGTCGCGCGCGGCGCACCCCGAACCCGGCGTGCGCTTGTTGCAGGCGTCGTAGGACACGTCGCGAAAGTAGGCGCAGCGCGTGCGCTGGAGGACGTTGCCACCTAGAGACGCCATGTTCCGGATCTGCTGGCTCGCCGCCAACATCAGCGACTGCGCGACGACGGGATAGGCGGACTTGACCTCGGGATGGTCGGCGGCGTCCGCCATACGCACGAGCGCGCCCAACACGAGACCGCCACTCGTCACTTCGATGCGGTCGAGATCGTCGGGCAGCGTCGCGCGGTTGAGATCGACCAACTGCTCAGGCCGTTCGACATCGAGTTTCATCAGATCGACGAGCGTCGTGCCGCCAGCCAGAAACCGCGTATTTGGTTCACTCTTGGATGGCAGCGTATCGGAATAGAGAAACGGGCGCATATCAAGTCCCCATCTTGGCTTTGGCCTGCTCGATCGCAGCGACAATGTTGGGATAAGCGGCGCATCGGCACAAATTTCCGCTCATGTATTCGCGAATTTCCGCAGCATCGTTGGCGTGACCTTCGGCAATACACGAAACAGCCGACATTATTTGACCGGGCGTGCAGTAGCCGCATTGGAACGCGTCGTGATCAATGAAAGCCTGCTGCATGGGATGCATTTCGCCGTTCGATGACAAGCCTTCGATCGTCGCCACCTCGCTGTCTTGCGCGGACACGGCCAGCGTCAGACAAGAGAGCACACGACGGCCGGCGACGGTGACGGTGCAAGCCCCGCATTGACCTTGATCACAACCTTTTTTGGAGCCGGTGAGGCCGAGATTTTCACGCAACGCATCGAGCAGTGTCGTGCGCACGTCGACGGCGATGCGATGATCGCGGCCGTTGACCCGCAGCGTGACGGGCATCAGTGCGCGCGGATCGGAGGCCGCGCTCTGCGCCACGGCGGGCTGCGCCGCAAATCCCGACACCGCGAGCGGCGCAGCGGCTATGCCGGCCGAGCGCGACAGAAGCGACCGTCGGCTGACGGGGTGTCCGGTCGGCCGGTGGTGGGGCGTAGGGTCTTCATTCATGGGGACATTCTCCGGCAAGCCATGGCGACACGGGGCGTGGCGTGCGTACTGATCATCTAAATTTTATCTGGTCGCGCGCACGATCTCGCGATCGCAGTGCTAACGCCGGACTTGGGATCCGGTTTCGATGTTTTTGCGCCGAAGCGGTGTGCGCGCGCGGGGTTGGGTGGCGGTCACGCAGTCGTTTTTGCAGCGACACCCAGACTTGAGAAGGGCGCGAAGCATTCGAGTCGATGCGCGGAACCCGGCCAAGCCACTTGACGAACCCTCGCCCCGTGCCGCCAATTATAGCCGGGTGCGCAACGTCCCACGGAGGAAGTAACGATGGCTTACGAAAGCATGGTCGCCGAAATGATCACGATCAGAGGCCACAACAACGATCCAATATCGGCTTATACGGCGCGGCCGATGGGACCGGGGCCGTTTCCCGGCGTCGTGCTGATCCATCACCTGCCCGGTTGGGGCGAACATTATCGCGAAATGACCCGCAAGTTCGCCCATCATGGCTACGCCGCCATCAGCCACAACCTCTACGAGCGGGTCGGCACGGGCAGTGCGGACGATGTCGCGGCCAAGGCGCGCGCGCAGGGTGGCGTGGCCGATGCGCAAGTCGTCGGCGATACGGAAGCCGCCGTGCAGTGGCTCAAAGTGCAGCCCTACGTCAACGGTAAGGTCGGTGTCATCGGCAGTTGCTCGGGTGGGCGCCAGACGTTCTACTACGCCTGCCACACCAAGAGCATCGATGCTGCCGTCGAACTGTGGGGCGGCCGCGTCGTCATGGACGACGTGTCGGAAAAACAACCCGTCGCGCCCATCGAGTTCACGAAAAACCTGTCGTGCCCCTTGCTCGGCATCTTCGGCAACGAAGACCGCGCACCGAGCCCCGAGCAAGTCGATCAGCATGAAGCCGAGTTGAAAAAACACGGCAAAAATTACGAATTCCATCGTTACGACGGGGCCGGCCACGGCTTCACCTATTATCACCGGCCAATGTATCGCGTGGAACAGGCCCTCGATGCCTGGGAGAAGATCTTCGCGTTCTTCAAGAAGCATCTGGCCGCGTGAGGGACCGCCCATGTGCACCTCGATCGTCGAAATTGCGCGCGCTGAAGGCTCGGCACGAAGTGTGACAGGGTGGTTTTCGCTCACGCATTCCGTCGTGTGCTACGACCATCCCCAACACGCCCTGCTCGACGACGCGATCACCATCGATTTCGTCAATGACCAGCTCGAACCCGGCGCCCGCGCGGCCGTCGAGTTGACCCTGGAGTCGGCCAAGGCTTTGAGCGCGGCGCTGCTCAAGGCCATTGACGCATCCGAATAGGATGAAGCCGAGCGGGCGCCGGCCCCACGGTTGAAAGTGGTGGCGGGAGGCGTACGGGGGTAAGTGCGCTGTCACGCGCTGCAGTCCGTCAACCGTTCTGGGCGCGACGGCGGTAATATCGGGTGTGCCGTGAGTGTTGGGTTACGCGCTGCGCGCTAACCCAACGGGCCATGGGCGTTCGCACGCTTTTCAATCGACGAACAACCGCGCGCCCCTCACCCGATCTTGCCCAGCACGTCGCCTGAGAATTTCTGCATGCGCTCGACGATGCCCGGCACGCTGTCGGCGTGAAACGACAGGTTGACGTGGCTGATGCCGGTGGCCGCCAGCGTGTGCGCATCGGCGATCAGCTCGGCCGGCGAACCCGTCATCGTGCGGCGGCCGCCGGAAAGGGCGGCTTCGGCTTCGAACGCCACCGGCCACAGCACGACGTGGGCCAGGTTGATCGTCGCAGGATCGCGGCCCCGGGCTTTGGCCGTTACCTTGAAATCCGCCATCGCGGTGGCCACGCGATCGGCCGTGTCGAGCCGGTTGATGGGATTGCTCGACCCCGGATACCAGCCATCCCCATAACGGATCGCGCGCTCGATGCCAGCCTTGCTCTCGCCGCCGATCCAAATG
>JANOKV010000458.1:0-2961 GCA_031419415.1 Hyphomicrobiales bacterium
CCAGAACGCAAACCAGCGGTCCTGCTTGAACCGGTTCATATTTTCGTCCGTCATGCGAAACGGGTAGGCGTGCACGGGGAAATTCTCATGGCCCGCCGCGAACTGATCGCGCGCCAGGGCGTAAATTTCCTCGACCAGCGCGTCCGTCATCGCGTAGCAGCCGATCGACCGGCACTTCCCGTGCACCATCAGGGCGCTGCCGCTGCGCTTGTGCGCGCGATCGTAGTTGTTGGGGTAACCCAAGTTGAACGCCAGGTGGAAGCTGGAGTTCGGGTTCATCTGGCCTTTGGTGATCGTATAGAAGCCCTCGGGCGCTTGCTTGTCGCCCTCCTTCATCTTGGGGCCCAGCTCGCCCGACCAGTTGCAGATCGGGTACGTCTTGAAGTGATGGAAGTAGCCGTCATCGCGCGCCTTCCAGACCTCGAGCTCGGATTCTTCTTTGAAAATCCGGATGAAGATCGGCGCTTCGGCCGTCATGCCTTTTTTGCCGAGGAGCATCATGGCGTCCTTCGGCAGCGGCCGCATGTGCGGCGCCATGTCCGGCTGCATGCCGCAGGCCGAAAGCAGGCCGGCAAGCAGCGCCATCACGGCGATGAGACGAATGTTCTGTGTCATGGTCCCCAGGATCATCGACGCGCTACGGAGTGCCCCCTGGCGCACGCTGATCTTCATTTTCGATTCGCTAAGGTTAATTTATCGTTAACAGAGCGCACGAAAAAGTTCAAATCGACAGCGCCGTCCAGCCCCCGCAGCGAATCACGAGTATGCCGAGCAGCTTGGCCGTCGCGCGGCCAGATTGCGGCCACACCATGGCCGCGACGGTGGATAGGTGGTGGACGAATCGACGGCGCTTGTATCCTCCCCGTATGCCGTCGCATGTTGGGTGGGGTTTGGGTGCATCGCGAGGAGAGAGATATGGATTTCACGGGCAAGGTCGCCATCGTCACCGGCGGCGCCAACGGCATTGGGCGCGCCACGTCGCTGGGCTTTGCGCAGTACGGCGCGAAGGTGGTCGTCGTCGATCGCGACGCTGCTGGCGCCAAGGGGGTGGCCGGCGCCATCGAGCAGAAGGGCGGGCAGGCGATCTCCTTTGCCGGCGACGTCACCAAGACGGCCGATGTGGCCGCCTACGTCAAAGCCGCGCTCGAAACCTATGGCCGCATCGACTGCTTCCACAACAACGCCGGCATCGAAGGCAAGCTGGCCCCCATCGTCGATTACGACGAGGCGACGTTCGATCAGGTCATCGCCATCAACGTCAAGGGCGTCTATCTCGGGCTGCATCACGTCCTGCCCGTCATGTTGAAACAAGGCTCGGGCGCGATCGTCAACACGGCCTCCATTGCAGGCCTTGTCGGCTCGCCGAATATGGCGCCCTATGTCGCGTCCAAACATGCCGTCATCGGCTTGACCAAATCGGTGGCGGGCGAGGTCGCGCGGCAAGGCGTGCGCGTCAACGCCGTCTGCCCCGGCCCCGTCGACACGCGCATGATTCACGCCGTCGAGCAGATGATCGACCCCAACGATCCGGCCGGCGTCGGCCGGAAATACACGACGGCCATTCCGCTGGGCCGCTACGCCATGCCCGAAGAGATCGCCAACACCGTGCTGTTCTTGTGCTCAGATCTGGCCTCGAGCATCACCGGCGCGCAGTATGTCGTCGATGGCGGCCGCACCGCGACCGGTGGCGCGGTCACCGTCGTCGGCGCCAAAGCCTGACGCGCGTCGCGGCGCTTATCAACGTTTCGGGAGGACGGCCGGCATGCTGGCACTGCAGAGCCTGCTCGGCCTCCTTGCGATCCCGCTGTTTGCTTACGCCATCTCCGAAGACCGGGGTCGCCTGCGCCGCGAGGGCGTGCTGAAATTCGTCGCTGTCGGTCTGGCCGTGCAGTTTTCGATCGCCATCGTGCTGCTTGAGGTGCCGGCGTCGCGGGTGCTCTTCGATTGGATCGGCGCGGCGGTCGGCGCCCTCCAGAACGCCACGGCGACGGGCATGGGGCGTGTGTTCGGCTACCTTGGCGGTGGTCCGCTGCCGTTCACGCCGACGGGTCCGCCGGGCGCCACATTCATCCTCGCATTTCAGGCGCTTCCTCTCATTTTGATCATGAGCGCCTTGACGCGCCTGCTCTACCATTGGGGCATTCTGCAACGCATCGTGGCCGCTTTCGCAGTCGTTTTCACGCGCGTTTTCGGGATCGGCGGGCCGCTTGCTACGGTGGCGGCCGCCAAGCTGTTCGTGGGCATGGTGGAAGCCCCGTTGCTCGTGCGGCCTTATCTCGCGGGCCTCGGGCGTGGCGCGCTATTCGCCGCAATGACGCTGGGCATGGCAACGGTGGCCGGCACGGTGATGGCGCTCTACGCCACGATCCTCGAGCCGGTGCTGCCGGGCGCGGCTGGCCACATCGTCGCCGCCTCGCTCATGAACGCGCCGGCCGCCCTCATGCTCGCCCGTCTCGCGGTGCCCGAGGGCTTCACGGGCGGTCCGGACACGGCTGAAATCCACCTCGAGCACGCCCCACGCTCGAGCATCGACGCCATCGCTCAAGGCACGGTCGATGGCCTCCGTCTGCTCGCTGCCGTCATCGCCATGCTGGTCGTCATGATTGCCCTGGTCGCGCTGGCTAACGCCGCCCTGGGCCTCATCGGTGGACCTTTCGGACTGACATTGTCCCTGGAAAAGATCCTCGGCTGGGTCCTTGCGCCCGTCGCCTTCGCCATCGGCATTCCCTGGCACGAGGCGGGCATAGCGGGGGGCCTGATCGGCGAGAAAATCGTCTTGAACGAACTGATCGCCTACCTCGATCTGGCCAAACTGCCGCACGAGGCGTTGTCGCCGCGCTCGCGGCTGATCTTGACCTATGCCTTGTGTGGGTTCGCCAATCTGGGCTCGCTCGGCATTATGGTCGGTGGCCTGACGACGCTCGTGCCCGAACGGCGCAACGACATCGTCGAATTGGCGCC
>JANOKV010000459.1:0-3154 GCA_031419415.1 Hyphomicrobiales bacterium
GCGTTCGATGGGGGCAACAACATCGGCATGCTGACGCTCTCCCATGCTGCCGACGCCACGATCGCGAAATGCGCCGCGCACGGCATCGCCCTGGTGTCCGTGCACGATGCCTGGATGAGCGGGCGCAGCGCTTACTACGTCGAGAAGATCGCCAAGGCCGGCCTCGTCGCCATCCACACCGCCGGCAGCTCCCCTGCGGTGGCCCCCCATGGCGGCATGCGCGCGGTCCTGGGCACCAATCCGATCGCGATCGCCATCCCGTCCTCACGCGGTCCGATCGTGCTCGACATGGGCACCTCGGCTTTCATGACGACCGAAGTGATGTTGCGCGAACGGCTCGGCGAGCCGCTTCCCGAAGGCGTCGCCGTCGGCCCCGATGGCGCCCCGACCCGTGACGCCGGGTTGGCGCGTCAGGGCGCGCTGCTTCCGTTCGGCGGCTACAAGGGATTCGGTATGGCCCTGATGATGCAGGCCCTCGGAGTCCTGGCAGGATCGGGCTCCGAGGCCACGAGCAGCTACGGATATCTCTTCATCGCGTTTCGACCCGACCTCGTCGGCCCCGCCGATGTCTTCGAGCGGCAGGTGACCGAGCTGATCGATCGCGTCAAGGCGACGCCGCGCCAAGCCGGCGTCGACGACATTCGCATCCCGTCCGAACGATCCTTCCAGTCTCGCGAACGCCTGTTGCGTGAGGGTCTGGAAATCGACGGCCTCGTCAACACCGCCCTCCTCGAGCTGCGCGCGCGGTCGAACGCGAGACCTCGCGTCTGATCTGTGACGAGCTCCATTCGCGCTCCGACGCGCGCCACGCTGGCCGTTCTCGGCCTGGTCAACCGCCCTTGCGCCACAGCGCGTTTTCACCCAGCGTTTCCACGAACACGGCGTGAGCTGTCACGTCGTCCGGGGACAGCCGGCTCGCCAACGGCGCAGGACGCGCCAGGACGCGCTGCCCAGGGCCCGAAACATCGTTGGCCTCGACGGGGGCGCCGCTGCGGCCAAGCGTCAAAGTCGCCTGTCGCTCGCCGAGCAATTCCACATAGACGCCAGCAAGCAGCCAGCTATCCATCAAGGCGCCGTGTTTGGTCCGCTTGGAGGTGTCGATACCGTAGCGTTTGCACAGGGCATCGAGGCTGTTGGGTCCAGCGGGATGCTTGCGCCGCGCCAGCATCAACGTATCGACGAGGCGCTCCCCCGGAATGAGACCCAGGCCCGCCCGCTCGAGTTCCATATTGATGAACCCGATGTCGAAAGAGGCGTTGTGGATGACGAGCGGTGCATCGCCGACGAACTCCAGAAAGTCCCGCACGACCTTTTTGAAGATCGGCTTGTCTTTTAAAAACGCATTCGACAGGCCGTGGATCTGCTCGGCCTCGGGATGCACGGCCCGATCTTCAGGACAGATGTAGGCGTGGAACTCCCGGCCAGTCGGAATGCGATTGATAATCTCCACACAGCCCAGTTCGACCAGTCGGTCGCCTTTGCGGGCATCCAAGCCTGTGGTCTCGGTGTCCAAAACGATTTCGCGCAGCATGCGTCCCCCGAAGCTCGACCCGTCACACCCAATAGGTTTCGAAGGCCGTTCCCACGCGTCCGCGCAGTTCGGCGACGATAGCATCGATGCGCGCTTCGGTCTGCGGGATGGGGCCGCCCGTATCCACGACATAATCGGCGCGTGCGCGTTTTTGCGCATCGGGAAGCTGCCGGGCCACGATCTGCTCGAACTTCGGCTCGGTCATCCCGGCTCGCGCAAGCACTCGGGCGCGCTGCACATCAGTCGGGGCGCTGACCACGATCACCACATCGACGCGTGGCGGCCCTTTCGCCTCGAGCAGCAACGGAATCTCGAGCACGACGAGCGGCGATCCCTGTGCGGCCATGGCGTGCAGAAAGTCACGCTCGGCCGCATAAACCAACGGATGCACGATGGCTTCCAGACGCTTGAACCCTGTTGGGTCGGCCAGCAGATGCGCGCCGAGCTTGGCGCAATCGACGCCGACGGGCCCCGTCGTGCCGGGAAACGCTGCTTCGATCGGCGCGACAGCAGCGCCGCCGTCGCTATAGAGACGGTGGACTTCGGCGTCCGCATCACAGACGGGAATGCCGAGTGCGCGAAACCGTTTTGCAGCCGTCGACTTTCCCATGCCGATCGAACCGGTCAGACCTATAAGGAGCATGTCGGACCTTCCATGGGCTCACGCTGCGATCACGCCATGGTGCCGCAGGTGGGCGAGGAGGGGCAACAACGGAAGCCCGAGGATCGTGAAATAATCCCCCGCGATGTGCGCAAAAAGCTGCAACCCTGGGCCCTCGAGCTGATAGGCGCCGAGCGACGTGCGGACGGCATCGCCGACGCGCGCCAAATACTCATCGAGAAACGCGTCTGAGAAGTCTCGCATCGTCAGGTGTGCCGAGGCGTCGACCTGCGCGATGATGGCTCCGTTGCGCGCAAGTGCTGCGGCCGAGCACAATACATGGGTGCGCCCGCGCATGTCGATCAGCTGGCAGCGCGCTTCGACGAGACTGGTCGGCTTATCGAACGATCGGCCTGCACTTGGGGCCGACGGGTCGTCCGGGAGAAGCGTCAAGGTTTGATCGGCGCCGATTACGACGGCGTGCGGATCGCGCGCGCTGACGTCGAGGGCTTTGGCGCGCGCCAGGGCACGCGCCGTTTCACGGCCCAATTCCAGCGATGCAGAACCCACACCGAGCCGCATTTCGAGATCGCGTTTGGCAACCGCTTCATCGACTGCCGAGGGCACGACATCGAAGACGAGGCCTGCGGCCGTCAACATCTGCCTGCGGCTGGCGCTTCCCGATGCCAGGATCAGGTGCGAGGCGGGCCGATCACCCATCCTCGTCACCTCGCTCGGCCTCCTTCGCCGCCTGCCGGTCGTTCAGATATTTTATGATCGTCGCCGCCGTCTCTTCGATGGACCGCTGCGTTACATCGATCGACGGCCACCCGTGCCGGGCGAACAAGCGGCGCGACTGGGCCACCTCGGCGGCAATTTGTCTGCGATCCACATAGTCCCCTAAATCGCGATCGGCCATGAGCTGGACGCGGTTGAGCCGGATCTCGGCGATTCGTTCCGGACTGGCGAGCAAGCCGACGACGAACGCCTTGTGGGGCTGCGTCAAAACCTCGGGCGGATCG
>JANOKV010000460.1:0-1592 GCA_031419415.1 Hyphomicrobiales bacterium
TGAGCTTCATTTCTTTCTGGTAGAGTTCATCCAAGAGCGCCAAGCCGCCGCCCTCGTAGAACCAGCCGAGGAAGTCGAAGTGGTCCATGCCGACCACGCCAGCCGGCGTATTGGCGAACAGCGTGAACGCCTTGTGCTTGCCGATCCAGTAGTAGTCGATGGTCACGGCGCCATCGAGCACCTTCTTGTGGGTGGCGTCGAGCACCTCGAAGGGAGGCACCACCGTACCGCCGGGCTGCGTGCTGGCCTTCAGCGCGCCACCCGTGAGTTTGTCGACCCGCTCTGCCCACATCTTGAAGCCGTCATGCGCCGTGCTCGACGCGGGGAAGCTCGACTGCATGTTGAGCGTGCGGCTGGCTGGGGGCGTTTGCGCGAGCGAGGGAGACGTTCCCCCGGTGACAAATCCAGCCATTCCGAGCGCCACGATGAGCGCACCTGTCCTCGTTATCAACGTCCATCTCCCTTGATTGGGCAAACCCCAGAAGCCATGCGCCTTCTCCGAGCGCCTGCAACTGAGGGCGTGAGTGTAATGTAGTCTGGGCCGAATGCACCGAACAGATGAAGAATCGGGCAGTCCAGCCGTTGACGTGGTGAATTAGTGGGCTGCACTCCGCCCAGTGAGCGTGGTTTTTTTGGTCAGCGCCGCTTTTTCAGGAACGGTTGCATACCCTCACGCGCCAGCGCGTCGGCGCGTTCGTTTTCATCGTGGCCGGCATGACCTTTGACCCAGCGCCAGTCGATCTCGTGGGTCGCGACCGCCAGCAGCAGGCGCTGCCATAGCTCCACATTCTTGACCGGCTTCTTGTCGGCGGTTTTCCAGCCGTTCCGCTTCCAGCCGTGCACCCACTTGGTGATGCCGTCCCGCAGGTACATGGAATCGGTATGCAGCTCGACGAGGGAGGGCTTCTTCAACGCTTCGAGACCGTTGATCGCCGCCAGCAGCTCCATGCGGTTGTTGGTCGTGTCCGCCTCGCCGCCCGTCAGCTCCTTGCGGTGCGCGCCCGACACCAGAATGACGCCCCAGCCTCCCGGCCCCGGATTACCCGAGCAGGCGCCGTCGGTAAACATGACGACCTTTGCGCGTTCGGTGGTCATGACGCGGGCTCAGACAGCCCGTATTCCGACGCCCGCACGACGGTCTGGTGGAATCGCAACCGGCGCAGATATTCGCCGGGGTCCTTGCGCTTCACCAGCGCATCGGGCGGCGTGTTGATCCAGTCGTAGGCCCGCGTCAGCAGAAACCGCAGCGCTGACCCCCGCGCCAAGATCGGCAGTGCGGCACGCTCCGTCTCCCCGAGGGGCCGCACGGCGCAATAGGCCTCGAGCATGCGGCGACCTTTGGTGATGTTGAACGAATAGTCCGCCTCGAAGCACCAGGCGTTCAAACAAATGGCGACGTCGTAGGCCAGAGCGTCGGTACACGCGAAGTAAAAGTCGATGAGACCCGACAGCTTGTCGTTCAGGAAAAAGACGTTGTCGGGAAAGAGGTCGGCGTGAATGACGCCCGTCTCGAGGCCAGTCGGCCAACTCCGCTCGAGGTCGGCAAGCTCGGTCGCGATCACCTGCTCGAGCCCGGGCGCAATCTCGTCGGC
>JANOKV010000461.1:0-3274 GCA_031419415.1 Hyphomicrobiales bacterium
CGTCGACTATCAGCCCTTCAACCTCGTCCGGATCGTCGCTGCGCTTCGTTCGTCGGTGCAGATCGAGTTCGCCGCCGACGAGGACATCGCCCATGCCGCGCTCGGCAATACGGTTGCCTGGGAAATCGCGCCGGCCGGCAATATCCTGTTTCTCAAGCCGCGCGAGAACCAACCGGCGACCAACCTGAGCGTCGTCACCACGCGCCGCGATGGCTCGAAGCGCAGCTACCAGCTCGAGTTGACCATGATCCCGGGCAAAGAAGCGCGCGAGGGCAGCGTCGGCCCCACGTCGGACACGTTCTTCTATGTGAAATACCGCTATCCCGCTGACGATGCCGAACGCCGCCGGCAGGAGGCGGCACAGCGCACGGCTGCCACCAAGGCCGGGGAGGCCAGCCAGGTGCTCGCATTCCACGAAACCTATGGTCCGCGCAACTGGCGCTACTCGGCGCAAGGGGCAGAGACCATCGAGCCGAAGTCGGTCTACGACAACGGCAAGGTGACGACGATGGCCTTCGCCGGCAATACGGAAATACCCGCGATCTTCCTCGTCAACACCGACGGTACCGAGAGCCTCGTGCCGAAGTCGGTTCAGGGCGAACTGGTCCTGGTGCACGCCATTGCGGCCAAGTTCATTCTGCGGCGTGGCCACGACGTCCTCTGTCTCATCAACGAGGGCTACAAGCCCGAAGGCCTCGATCCCGGCACCAAGACCACGTCACCCGCCGTCGAGCGGCTCGTTGCCGGGCCGGCGCTGAAAGCACCTGTGACGGTGGCGTCGCCGCTCCCGCCGCTTTCGATCATGGCCGCGCCGGTCACAATGGCGCCGCCAGTAAAACTTGATCAACGCAATATGGGAGGCCGGTGATGACCGTTACACTTGAAGCAGACGCCCAAATCCGCGGCGAGCGCCGCGAACATGTTGCCGCGACCGGCGGCGCCCAGAACGTCATGCTCAAACGCGGCGTCGCCGTCGCGGCGATGGTCGCGTTCGCCGGTGCTGCGCTTTGGGCGACCATGAAGCCGCCCAAGACGAAAGCGGTGACGCCCGAGAAGGTTGTCATTCGCCAGACGGCGGCGTTCGAGGCGGCCCCGGCGCCCGCGCCACCGCCGCCCGTTGCACAGATGTTGCAGGCCGCCGCGCTGCCGACACCGCCGCTGCTGCCGCCGTCGCCGGAGAAGAACGATCTGATGGACTCGGCGCGCCGCGCGCCGGTCATGGCCTTCAATCGTCAGAACCGGGCGCAGGGCACTGCCACCACTGGTTCGGGCTCGATGGCAGCCTACGGCGCTCAGCCCACGGGTGCCGAGGACGGCGGAACCTTCGATAAATTGCTCAAGCCGACCGTGCTTGAAGGATCGCGTGCCGGGCACATCGGCAATCGTGACGCCATTATCGCCATGGGCACCTCGATACCCTGCGTGCTGGAGACCGCGCTGCAATCGGATCAGCCGGGCTTTGCCACCTGCGTCATCAATCGCGACATTCTGTCGGACAACGGCCGCGTTGTGTTGCTTGAGAAGGGCACACAGGTCATCGGCGAGTATCGCGGCGGCCTGAAGCGCGGCCAGTCACGCCTGTTCGTGCTGTGGAACCGGGCCAAGACGCCAACAGGCGTGATCATCACCATTGCCTCACCTGCGACCGATGCCATCGGCCGCGCTGGCTTCGATGGCTACGTCGATGATCATTGGCTCGAACGCTTCGGTTCGGCGCTGCTGCTATCGATCGTCAGCGACGCGTCGCAATTCGCGGGACAGAGCCTGCAGCAGAGCAGCAATATCCAGGCGAACGGCAGCACTCAAGGCGCCAAGCAGGGCGCGGCCATTGCCGTCGAGCAATCGATCAACATCCCGCCGACGCTGATCAAGCACCAGGGAGAGCTGGTCAACATCATGGTCGGGCGCGATCTCGACTTCTCCCACATCTACAAGCTGAGGGTGAAGTCGCAGGCTGAACTGCAGCGCGAATTCGGTCCGCCAGCCAGCGAAACATACGGTGCGGCCATTCCCGCCGGCCGCAGTCTCAAGGACTGATGTCAGTGTCCGCCAGAAATCAGGACAAGGCCGTCGTGGTGACGCTGCTGGAGCCGTTCGCGCGGCTCCTGGCTCGGTCCGATCTTTACGAGCTGGTCGTCAACACGCCCGGTGAAATCCTCACCGAAGGGCGCGACGGCTGGACCCGGCATGAGGCGCCCGAGTTGACGTTTGATCGCCTGATGCGGCTGGCGCGTGCCGTCGCCAGCACCTCGGCGCAGGTCATCGACGAAACCCGCCCCGTGCTGTCGGCGACGTTACCGGCCGATGAGCGCATCCAGATCGTGATCCCGCCGGCGGTCATGCGCGGCACGGTCAGTGTAACCATCCGCAAGCCGTCGAGCGTGACGCTGTCGCTGCCCGATCTCGAACTTAGCGGGCTGTTTGCGGATGTGCGACCGCTATCGGTCGCGCCGCAAGCCGACGCAGAGCTGCTGGACCTGTACGACCGTGGCGCCTGGTCTGAGTTTCTCGGGCGCGCCGTGGTGGCCCGCAAGAACATCCTGATTTCAGGCGCGACCGGCTCGGGCAAGACCACTCTGTCGAAGGCGCTGATCGCGAAGATCCCCGCGCATGAGCGGGTGATCACCATCGAGGACACGCCGGAGCTGGTCATACCCCAGCCCAATCATGTACGGCTGTTCTATTCGAAGGGCGCGCAGGGTCTCGCCAAGGTCGGCCCGAAAGAGCTGCTCGAATCCTGCCTGCGCATGCGACCCGATCGCATCCTGCTGCAGGAGCTGCGCGACGGCACCGCTTTCTACTACATCCGCAACGTCAACTCCGGTCATCCCGGCTCGATCACCACGGTTCATGCCGACAGCGCGCGCCTCGCCTTCGAGCAGCTGACCCTGCTCGTCAAGGAGAGCGAGGGTGGCCAGGACCTGGCGCGCGACGATATCCGTGGGCTACTGACGATGCTGGTCGACATCGTCGTCCAGTGCAAACGCGTCGACGGGAAATTCCGTGTCACCGAGGTCTACTACGAGCCAAAGCGGCGCTAATCATCGGGCGGGGCGAGCGATGTCAATGACGGGCATGGTCCGCTTACTGCGGTACTGCGGAAGCCAACGGCAGCGGAGAACAAAAACGGACTGGGCCCAGGCTGTGTGAAAACCCCGCCGCACATTAATTCGTACAAAGAATATCGTCTCGTGTGCTATGCTCCTCGCATTGAATCGGAGGCGGGGGCGCCGATGGCGGGGTTCGTGGAAGGTGTGGGGCGCGGGCAGGTCAG
>JANOKV010000462.1:0-7238 GCA_031419415.1 Hyphomicrobiales bacterium
CGTCATCCGCCCGGGCGAGACCACGGTTGTCGACATCGGCACGGGCACGGGCGTGCTCGCGTTTCTCGCCGCGCGCCTGGGAGCCCGCAAAGTATGGGCCTACGAGGTGGCGGAGATCGGGGCGCTGGCCGCCAAACTGAAGACCCTCAACAAGCTGCGCAACGTCGAACTCGTTCCGGGCCGCTCCACGGAAATCATCGATCCGCCCCGCGCCGACGTGGTCGTGACGGAAACCCTGGGCAATTACGCGCTCGAGGAATTTCTGGTCGAGACGATGAACGATGCGCGCGCACGCCACGTCAAACCCGGCGGCACCCTGATCCCCGGCGCGGTCGAGCAGTTCGTTTGTCCCGTCGTCGCCCCGCGCTTTTGCGATCAGTTATGTGTCTGGGACGGCGTCGCCAAAACGCTCGGCGTGCCGCTCGAGCTGGCGCCCGCCCGAACCATGAGCCTCAACAACGCCTATGTCCGTCCCTTCGAAGCGAGCGATCTACTCGACGGCGGCAAAGCCGCCCGGCTCTGGGACCGCGTCGATTTCACAGTCAAGAACCGAGGCAACCGTCAGGGTCGAGAAACTTGGGTGGCTGCGCGCCCCATGACCGTCCACGGTCTCGCTGTCTGGTGGTCAGCACAATTG
Organism: Hyphomicrobiales bacterium; assembly: GCA_031419415.1. Lineage (GTDB taxonomy): Bacteria > Pseudomonadota > Alphaproteobacteria > Rhizobiales > Hyphomicrobiaceae. The sequence goes on from JANOKV010000462.1 coordinate 638, forward strand.
TCCCCCAAGGTGTCGCTGTCCACCAGCCCCCTCGCCGAACCCACCCATTGGGAGCAACTGTTCCTACCTGCGCTCGAGCAGGTGGCAGTCAAGAAGGGCGAAACGCTCGTCACCGAAGTCGGCTCGCGGTCATCGGAGGCCGCCGGCACCGATCTCGCGTGGACGCTATCGGTGCTGGATGTGCGCGGCCGCGAGCGTATTCGCCACAGCTCGAGTCTCGCCAAGGGTTTCGTCCCATGAGACAAAGGCGCGATTGATCTCGCGACGGCCTCGAATCGGAGCATTCTTTCTGGAACTCTCCAATAACATCACGGCCTACCATGACGCCTTGATCGTCCTCGGCACCGCTGGTGTCGTCGTGCCGCTTGTTCGCACGCTCGGGCTCAGCTCTGTTCTGGGATACCTCGGCGCTGGCGTTCTGCTGGGACCGTTGGGGCTCGGCTCGTTTGCCACGCGTGTTCCCTATCTCGACTGGGTGACGATCGCCGACGCCGAGAACGTCGCCCATATCGCCGAACTCGGCGTCGTCTTTCTGTTGTTCCTGATCGGCCTCGAGCTCTCCTACGAGCGCCTGAAAACGATGCGTCGGCTCGTCTTCGGGCTCGGCGGCGCCCAGATCCTCGCCACGGTGCCTCTCATCGCTGCTGTCGCCATCTGGGTTGGACAACGCAACGACGTCGCCACCGTGATCGGGATGGCGCTCGCGCTGTCCTCGACGGCCATCGTCATCGAAGTGCTCGCGGCCGAACGACGCCTGACGACGAGTGCGGGCCGGGCGAGTTTCGCCATATTGCTCGCCCAGGATTTGGCCTTCATCCCTATCCTGTTGTTCATCAGCACGCTGGGTGGAGGGGCCGCAGGGTCAGTTACCCTCGGGCTCGCACAAGCCCTCGCCAAAGCAGCCCTGACGGTCGGCATCATCGTTCTCCTCGGCCGCGTGCTGCTCAGACCGCTGTTCCGCATCGTCGTCGCCACGAAGTCGACCGAACTCTTCATCGCCACCATTCTCTTCGTCATCGTTGCGGCGAGCGTCGCGGCCGCTCTCGCTGGTCTGTCAATGGCAATTGGCGCCTTCGTGGCTGGCTTGCTACTCGCCGAAACTGAATACCGCAAAGCAATCGAAGCCGAAATCGAGCCCTTCAAGGGCCTGCTCCTCGGTGTCTTCTTCTTCACAGTCGGCATGAAGATCGACGCGCGCGAACTGCTGCTTCACCCGGTGCTTCTGCTGGTGAGCGTCATCGGGCTCGTCGCCGTGAAGGCGGCGCTCGTCATCGGCCTGGCGCGGCTCTTTCGACTGTCGTGGCGCGCGTCCATCGAGACCGGGCTTCTCTTGGGGCCTGGGGGTGAATTCGCCTTCGTCGCGATCGGTATGGCGGCGACGATCGGCCTCGTCCCTGGCGGCGTCGCCAGCTTCACGCTGACCGTGACCGCGCTATCTATGGCGCTGATCCCGGCCCTCGCCGTGCTCGCGCGACGTTTGACGGCATCGGATCGGGCGAAGGCAGTGGCGGCAGAACTTCTGGTGCGACCCCAATCGATTGCGGGCCACGCCATCATCGTTGGTCATGGCCGGGTCGGCAGTGTAGTGGCTGAAATGCTCGATCGGCATGGGCGGCCCCACATTGTCCTCGACGATGATCCTTCGACTGTGACCCAGTCTCGGCTTCGGGGACAGAAGGTCTACTACGGAGATGCGACCGATCTCGCGTTGCTTCAAAGTTGCGGTCTGATGGATGCCTCGGCCGTAATCGTCACCATCCACACGCAGACTGCCATCGACGAGATCGTGGCGCTCGTGCGCAAGGTCCGGCCCGACATTCCCATCGTGTCGCGCGCCCGCGACGCGGCCCATGCTCGCCATCTCTACGCGATCGGCGTGACCGACGCCGTGCCGGAGACCATCGAAGCAAGCCTGCAACTCTCCGAAGCCGCCCTTATCGGCCTCGGCCTCGCCGCCGGCCCCGTGATCGCCTCGATCCACGAAAAGCGCGACGAATTCCGCCACGACCTGCAACAAGCCGCCACCGCATCCGGCCGCTTGGCCCTTCACGCAATCCGGCCAAAAATCAATAAATGACCCGAGACGAGTGGCTGTAGCTGCCGGGTTCCTAATCGCCCCCTTTACAGCTATCCGGCAGAGCCCTAAACGCAGTAGTTCAGGGCGGTTAGCTCAGCGGTAGAGCGCTTCGTTTACACCGAAGATGTCGGGGGTTCAAACCCCTCACCGCCCACCAGTGACATCAATCACTCGAGTTGTTTTTACGAAGTGATCCAAGGTCAACGCGGACCTGATGATGGGCTGCTGCGCGCCTGAAGCACCCCACCGGCGTTGTCTCCTGATCGATGAGGCGCCCCAATGAAAGTTTGCGGGAACAACTCGATATCCAGTCGGGTTGGTGTGCAAACGGGCCAGCGGCTCCGGCTCAGTCACGCACACCTTCAACTGGATGCACCAATGCTCCTCCAACTCAACCCACCCATTCCACTCCTCACCCCGAAAGGCGCTGGCCTCGCCCACTTTCTCGTCGATTACGGCCCCGAATTCGACCTTCACTGGACCGTATTCCTGGACGACAGCGGGGAATGCTGGACGTTTGGCAATCGTGAAATCCGTGCGCAGAAAAATATCACGCTGGGCCGATCATTCGTCCTGCCGCCTCGGCTACGCGCTAATCCGAATTCTCCCGCCGTGAATGGCTATGCGAACGGAACCAGCCACGTCGGCGATGTCACGGGCTGAACTGAAGTCGCCCGTGTTCGGGGATCGAAGCTATGGGGCCAATGGAACTGTTGCGGCTGTTCGCCTCGGTTACGACCGTCGTCGCCGCCATTCTCGTTGCAATCAATGTTTCACCGAAAGTAACGGTCGCTGGGTTCGCGGTGTTCATCGCCGCATCGATAGCGTGGATGGCGGACGGCTGGTTCGACGACAAGGCGTCGCTACTCATCCAAAACGCAATCCTCCTGGTGGTGAACATTGCGGGCGTTTGGCGTTGGCTTCCGAAAGCGAGCCAATAGACCCCTTATCAATTGCCGCGTTGGGCGAGGCGCGCCTTGGTCTGCGCTGCCCAACTCGCGAAGCGCCCCTCGGCAATGGCTGTTCGCATCGCGGCCATCAACTGCTGATAAAAAGCCGTGTTGTTCCACGACAGCAACATTGAGCCCAACATTTCGCCCGAACGCACCAAGTGGTGCAGATAGGCACGCGAGTAGTCGCGTGCGGCGGGACAGTCGCTCATCGGATCGAGACAAGCCATGTCCTCGGCGTGGCGCGCGTTGCGCAGATTGACCTTCCCGCCCCAGGTGAAAGCCAAGCCATGGCGGCCGTTGCGGGTCGGCAGCACGCAATCGAACATGTCCACCCCGCGGGCCACCGCCTCGATCAAATCTTCGGGCGTGCCCACGCCCATCAGGTAACGCGGTTTGGCTTCAGGCAGATGCGGCACTGTTTCGGCCAGTGTCGCCAGCATCACGTCCTGACCCTCGCCGACCGCCAGGCCACCGACGGCATAGCCGTGCAGGTCCATAGCGACCAGCGCTTCGGCGGACCGCTTCCGCAAGTCGGTATAGGTGCCCCCTTGCACGATCCCGAAAAGGGCCTGCCCCGGGTTGGCCCGTCGATCGAACGCCGCCCGCGACCGCTCCGCCCACCGCAAAGAGAGCTGCATTGCGCGCTCGGCTTCGGCATGGGTGGCGGGTAGCGCAATGCACTCATCGAGTTGCATCTGGATGTCTGAACCCAGCAGGCACTGGATCTCGATCGAGCGCTCCGGCGTCAACAGATGGCGCGACCCGTCGATGTGCGATTGGAAGGCAGCACCCTCTTCCGTGATCTTGCGAATGCCCGACAAGCTCATAACCTGGAAACCACCGGAGTCGGTGAGGATCGGCCCCTTCCAGCGCATGAAACCGTGTAAGCCGCCCAGGCGCGCCACCCGCTCCGCTCCCGGCCGCAGCATCAAATGATAGACGTTGCCCAGGATGATGTCGGCGCCCGTCCCCTTCACTTGCTCGGGATAGAGCGCCTTGACGGCCGCCACCGTCCCCACTGGCATGAACGCCGGCGTGCGAACGACGCCACGGGGCGTGATGATTTCCCCGGTGCGGGCCAAGCCGTCGCGATGGTGAATGTGGTAGGTGAAGCTTGTCATGCCGCTTCCATAGTCGCCGGCACGGCTTTGGACAATTCATTCGATGAGGGCGCCGCATCCGTAGGTCGGTTTACGCGCGAAACAACAAGCCCGCATCGCCATAGGAATAGAACCGATACCCCTCGGCGATGGCATGCGCATAGGCCGTCCGCATGGTGGTCAATCCGGCAAACGCCGACACCAGCATGAAGAGCGTCGAGCGAGGCAAATGGAAATTGGTCATCAACACGTCGACGGCTTTGAATCGGTAGCCCGGCGTGATGAAGATCGAGGTTTTTCCCTGGAACGCGGGGATCTCACCGGTCTCCAAGGCTGCACTCTCGAGCAACCGTAACGCCGTCGTGCCAATCGCGACGATGCGTCCGCCCCGCGCGCGCACTGCGTTCAACGCCGCGGCGGTTTCGACGCTGATCTCCCCCCATTCCGTATGCATCTTGTGGTCGGCCGTGTCGTCGACCTTGACGGGCAGGAACGTGCCCGCGCCCACATGCAGCGTGACGAGATGGTGAGAAAGACCGCGCGTCTCCAGCGCAGCCATCAGCGCAGGTGTGAAATGCAAGGCCGCCGTCGGCGCCGCAACGGCTCCCTCTCGTGCTGCGAACATCGTCTGATAGGACGCCCGATCTGCCTCATCGGGCGCACGCTTCAACGCGATGTAGGGCGGCAAAGGCATGTCGCCCAGCGTGGCGATCGCCTCGTCGAGGTAAGCGCCGTGTAAGGAGAACGCGAGTTCGATCTCTCCAGCGTCGCCCTTTTCGCTGACAGTCGCGTCGAGTTCGCCGGTAAAACACACCCGGCCCTCCGCTCCGAACCGAACCCGATCCCCGACCCTCAAACGTTTCGCCGGCCGCGCGAACGCGCGCCAGTGGCTCTCGTCGACCCGCTCGATCAGATTGACATCGATCGCCGCCGTCACCCCGTCCCGCGTGCGCGTGCCCGACAGCGCCGCTGGAATGACCTTCGTATCGTTGAAGACCAGGGCATCACCAGGACGCAACAGGCTGGGAAGATCGCGAACGCTGCGATCTTGAAGCCCACCACCTATCCCAACCAGTAGCAACCGCGCCGCATCCCGCGGCTCCGCTGGACGCAGCGCGATCAGCCGCTCGGGAAGGTCGAAGTCGAAGAGATCGGTTCGCATGACGCCCAACTAAATGGTGTGGGCCGGCGGAGCAACGTCAATACATCACATACTTCGCCCGCCGCGCCTTGAATGTCGTCGCCTCGGCGCGCCAGCTCTCGATGATGGCGGGCGCAGACGCGCCGGTAGAGAGTTGGCGGGCCAGACGGGATGTTCCGGCGAGACGGTCAAACATTCCCCCCTCTGAGACAATGCCCGTTTTAGTCATGGTGCGCACCTGGGCGTCCAAAGCCACCAAAACGTGCAGCCCCGTCTCCACCGGCCGAAACGATGCCGCATCCGTCACGAAAAGGCGAATTCCCGCAATCTTGCGACCTTCGAACTTCGGCCGCGAAGCCATGCCGGGGATCGCTTTCGGCGTGAGCGCTTCCGCTTGAAACCGCACGCCCGGCAAACCCGCTTTTCCAAGCCCTGCCGCCAGTGCATCACCATCGATGCCGGGATACCCGATGCGCAAAAACGGTTCCGTGGTGCCACGCCCCTCGCTCGCCGTCGTCCCCTCAATGAGGCCGGTCCCCGCATAAACCAGCGCCGTCTCGAAGTTCGGAATATTCGGGCTGGTAGGCACCCAGTCGAGGCCTATGTCGGGCCAGCGCATATCGCGCCGCCACCCACGCAACGCCACCACCTCGAGCGACAACCCGTCGAGACCCGGCAACAGGCGCTCCCCCTTGATCATGCGCGCCAGCTCACCCACCGTCAGGCCATGCACCTGCGGAATGGCGACGAGGCCCACGAACGAGCGACGACGCGACTCGAGCACGAAGCCGGCAACGTCCTCTCCACCCAATGGATTGGGCCGATCCAGGACGATCAGCGGCAAGCGTGCGGCGGCCGCTGCCTGCATGACGAGGCCCATTGTCGAGATGTAGGTGTAGTAGCGCACCCCGATATCCTGGATGTCGAAGACCAGCACATCGAGGCCGGCCAGCATCGCCGGCGTGGGCCTTTTCGCGCGACCGTAGAGGCTGTGGACCCGAATACCTGTCGCTGCATCTCGACTATTCTCGACGCGAGAACCGGCTTCGACCGAGCCGCCCAGGCCGAGCTCGGGCGTCAAGATGGACACGAGACGCACATTCGGCGCGCGTGCCAGAACGTCGATGAGACGCTCGTTACCGACCCGACCGGTATGGTTCGTGACGAGGCCGACGCGCTTGCCAATCAGCGGGCCAAATTCGCTGGCGACGAGGCCGTCTGCGCCCGTCGCCACGCGTGCAATCGCTGGCCCCTGACCAGGTGTCTGGCCGTGGGCGCTCGTCATCCCCTGAATCGGCAACGCTCCGCTCCAGAGGCAACCGGCCACAAC
>JANOKV010000463.1:0-2988 GCA_031419415.1 Hyphomicrobiales bacterium
CGATCAGGCCATCGACCCGATCCATAAACCCGCCATGTCCCGGAATGAGCCCGCTCGTGTCCTTGACCTGATGGCGCCGTTTCAGCGCCGATTCCATCAGATCGCCAGCCTGTGAGACGAGAGCCAGGCCCACGGCGATTAACGCCAGGCGACCCGCGCTCAAGGGGGTCGTTATCGACACCGCAAACACGGTGGCGACGAGCACGCTTGCCCCCACGCCCCCCACCAGTCCCGACCACGTCTTGTTGGGAGAAATCGACGGCATCAATCGCGGCCCGCCGATCATCCGACCCGCCGCATAGGCGCCCGTATCCGTAGCGATCACGACGAGCAAGAGGAAGAGCGTCACCTCGAGCCCGAGTTGTTCGCTGGCGCGCAACCAAATCAACGCGATCGCAGGCAGGCCAGCGTAGAAAACGCCGAGGGCCGACAAGCGCCCATCGGCCGCGAAGCCGAGCAAGGTAGCGAGAATCGCGCCCACCACCAAACCGATCAGGGCGAGTGCGGGAACGCCGATGTAGGTGAGAACGACGGCCCCCGCCACGAACACCGCATGAATGATGAAAATCGTATCGATCCCACCGTCGCGCACGACGCGACCCCACTCCCACGCCACGACCAGCGCGACGACGAGGACGAGGAGGGCGAACGTCCACACGGACGCCCAAGTGAGCCCGAGCGCGACGACCGCCATCAGCACGCCGGAAATCAGGCGCGGACCCAAATCACGCAGCGGGCGTGCAGGCGGAGGCGTCGGTTCCTGCGCAATGTCTGGCAACAATCGGCCCACCTTGGCGCTACGGCAGGGCGCGTTCGGCGGCTATCGCCGTTGCCCGGACTGACCCTGCGTCGTTCTTCACCCTGACGATCGAGCCGTCAGCCCGCCGAATCGCCGGCTACGATTCATGTACTCGCTAATGGCCCGCTCGAGCCAGTCACGTCCGAAATCGGGCCAGTGGGCGTCGATGAACACGAACTCGGTGTAGGCACACTGCCACAGCAGGAAATTCGACAGCCGCATCTCTCCACTCGTGCGGATCAACAGGTCCGGATCGGGAATTCCCGCCGTATCCAGCGCCGCCGAAATATCGTCCGGGCCGATGTCTGCGGCCCGCATTTCGCCCCGTTCCACGCGCTCCGCGATGCGTTGCGCGGCACGCGTGATCTCGGCGCGCGCGCCATAATTGAAGGCGATGACGAGATCGATCGCGCTGTTGCCAGCCGTCAAGGTCTGCGCTTCACCGATGAGAGCCAGCAGCTCGGGATCGACGTTGTCAACGCCGCCAATCACCTTCACCCGCACGCCCTTCTGGTGCAGGTCTGCAAGGTCACGGCGAATGAACCGCTTCATCAAGCCCATGAGGTCGTCGATTTCGGAGGCCGGCCGCGACCAGTTTTCCGACGAGAAACTGAAGAGCGTGAGATAGGGGATCTGTAGTTCCATCGCGGCCTGGACGGTGCGCCGAACCGCCTCCACCCCGCGCCGATGTCCCTCGGCCCGTGGCAACCCACGCGCTTTGGCCCAACGCCCATTGCCATCCATGATGATCGCAACGTGCCGGGGCATCGCACGGGTTGCGTCCTGCTGAGCCGAACCGCCCGGGGTGTTTTTGGTCAATTCGGTCACGTGCTTCAAATGCCCCCCGGCCGGGTTTCGGCACGGCTGACGGCCATGGACCGCCTCCAACGCCTACCCGCCGTTCACACCTGCTTTATTTCGGCTTCTTTCGTGGCGAGAAGTTGATCGATCTCGCGGACGATCTTGTCCGTCAGCTCCTGGACTTTGGTCGAATTCTTGCGCTGGTCGTCTTCGGTCATCGTGCTGCCCTTCTCGAGTTTCTTGAGAAGTTCCATGCCATCGCGCCGAACATTGCGCACGCCGACCTTAGCGTGCTCGGTGTATTTGTGAGCAATCTTGGCGAGTTCATTGCGCCGATCGGCATTGAGCGCTGGGATCGGCAATCGGATCAAGGTGCCGTCAATGATGGGATTGAGGCCCAGATTGGCCTCGCGGATCGCTTTTTCGACCGCGCCCACTTGGCTCTTGTCCCAGACCGACACCGACAACATCCGCGCATCGGACACCGAAATGCTCGCCACTTGGCCCAGTGGCATCCGCGAACCGTAAACCGTCACCTGCACGGGTTCGAGCAGATTAACCGACGCTCGGCCCGTGCGCAGTCCCGACAGCTCCTTCTTGAGGCCATCGAGAGCGCCGCGCATGCGACGCTCGAGATCCTTGATGTCGAAATTCTGGACGGCCATCGCCTTGTCTCCTTCGTGGAGCTAGAACAACCCTCGGTTGCCTGATCGACCTCGGACCGCAGGAGCTTTCCGTGATCGAACTGGCCCCCCGTGCTCAGCGCATGGCGCACCGGGGCGCCGCCCGATATTTCCCGACCGAACGGTCAGACCTCAGGTGTTTTCGATCACCGTCATGCGCGCCTGGCCGCGAAGCACCTGCAGAATATTCCCAGGCTCTTCGATCGAAAACACAATTAGCGGAAGATCGTTGTCCCGAGCAAGCGCGATCGCAGCCATGTCCATGACCTGCAGTTTGCGCTGCAGCACCATATCGTAAGTCAGTTGCTCGTAGCGTTGCGCCGAGGGATCTTTCTTGGGATCGGCCGAATAGACGCCGTCGACCTGGGTGGCCTTGGCGACGGCATCGCAGTTCATCTCGATCGCGCGCAGCGCCGCCGTCGTATCCGTCGTGAAAAAGGGATTGCCCGTGCCGGCGGCGAAAATCACGACGCGGCCTTTGGCGATGTGATGCAACGCTTTCGAGCGCACGTAGGCCTCGCACACCGTCGGCATCGGAATGGCGGAGAGCACGCGGGCGGGCGTGCCCTGCTGTTCGAGCACATTCTGGAAGGCCAGCGCGTTCATGACGGTCGCCAGCATGCCCATGTAATCAGCCGTCGCCCGGTCCATGCCGCGCGCCGCCCACTCCATGCCACGCAGGATGTTGCCGCCACCGACGACGAC
>JANOKV010000464.1:0-4055 GCA_031419415.1 Hyphomicrobiales bacterium
TCATTTCGAGCCCGGCCCATTTGGCCGGGCTTTTTCTATGCAGTCAGCCGCGCTAGTGGGATCTTACGGCGTCACGGCGACGAGAATCTGGCGCGCCTGGGCACAATCGGCTGCAATCTGCACCGTGAGGGCGTCCATGCCTTCGAAACGCCGGTCACCACGAATGAAGTCCACGAACGATATCTCGATTTCGCGGCCATAGAGATTGCCGTCGAAATCGAGCAGGAAAATCTCGAGCACGGGTGGCCCGTTGTCGAATGTCGGCCGTGTACCGAGATAGGCCGCGCCCAGATGCCGCTCGCCGTGCACCTCGACGAACACGGCATAAATGCCGTGGGCGAGCACGACGTTGCGGGGCAGCACGACGTTAGCCGTGGGAAAACCCATGCCGGTGCCGCGCTTGGCGCCACCCACGACCTCGCCAGCGACGCTCCACCAATGACCGAGCATCAACGCGGCGCCCTTCACGTCTCCCTGCGCAATCTCGGCGCGAATGGCACTCGACGAGACCACTTCGCCATCCTCGGCAACAGGCTCTATGACGCTGACGCCAAAGCCCAACTCCGCACCCATGCGCTTCATGTCGACGGCGGAGCCGCCCCGGCTCTTGCCGAAGAAAAAGTCGTAGCCGATCACCACATGGCGCACGCCCAGCCCCGCCACCAGCACCTGCTCGACGAAGGCCTCCGATCCGAGCTTGGCCAGCGCATGATCGAAGGGCAGCACAACAGCCATATCGAGCCCGTAGCGCTCGAACAAGGCCAGTTTCTGCGCCAGTGTCGTCAGGCGGAAGTGGGCACGCTCGGGGTGGAAAAACTCCCGAGGATGGGGCTCGAACACGACGGCGCCGGCCAAGTGCGACACCCCGTGGCGCGTCGAGGCGGCGGCCCGTTCGCGCGCGCGCCCGATGAGTGCCTGATGCCCGCGATGCACGCCGTCGAAATTGCCGATCGCGAGCGCTCCGCCGCGCAAGTTCAGCGGGACATGATCGTAACCGTGGAAGACGTGCATGACCGGCCCCGGAGTTTGCGGCACCTGCTGGTTCAAGTCTCGCCACGCAAATGAGCCACAACCTTACGCGAGGTCAAGTCGCCTGCAGTTTGCTCTGGCGTCGATCGTTTGGCTCGGGCCTGCGGCCGGCTCTGCTCAGGCCTGCGGCCGGCTGGGCACCATTAGGATCGCCTCGCCTTCGAGCACGACTTTGCCGTTCACGGTGCACGTGCAATCGAAGCGCGCGCGCTTTTTGCCCGCAAGGAGTTCGGCGACCGTGACCTTCGCCACGACCGTGTCGCCGGCTCGAACCGGAGCGCGGAAGTTCAGCGTCTGCGAAACGTAGATGGCGCCCGGACCGGGCAACTCCATCCCGAACACGGTCGAGATATACCCAGCTGTCAGCATGCCATGGGCGATCGGCTTCTTGAACACGGTTTTTGCGGCAAACGCCGGGTCGAGATGGACGGGGTTCTTGTCCCCCGTCACATCGGCGAAAACCGCGATGTCGGCATCTGTGACGGTGCGCGCATAGGTGGCTTCCATGCCGAGCGCCAAGTCCTCGAAATGGTAGGCTTGGCGCGTGATGATGGTCATGCTGTCGGTCTCCGTGAGCGTCGGCGGGCACCCGAACTCAGTCGGTGCTCCCAGGGGCACGGCTGTTCGACGCGTTCACCGGTTTTTTGCCGCGCTGCATCATCGCGTCGCGCGTATTGCCGTGCAATGGGCTTGGTGTCGCGGTGTTGGCTGAAGGCTCGGCCACCCTCAGCGGCGTTTCCCAAGCGAATTGAGCGCAAAGTGCCTCGAGTTCCCAACGTCCTGGTTGCTCCGCGCGGGGGTGTCGGGCTATATGAGCCAGGAATCCCATCCCTCGATGAGCGTTTTGACCTGCTCGGCTTCCCGGACAGGTCCGGAGATAATGTTATGAGCGACCGTAAGCCCTTGATGCCGAAGGCAACTGCCGTTTGGCTCGTTGAAAATTCGTCGCTGACATTCGACCAGATCGCAGAGTTCTGTGGTCTGCACAATCTGGAGGTCAAGGGCATCGCCGATGGCGACGTTGCCCAAGGCATCAAAGGCATGGACCCCGTTGCGTCCGGCCAGCTCACGCGCGAGCAGATCGCGCAGGCCGAGGGCAATCCCGATCTTCGCCTTCGTATCGCCGAGTCCAAAGTCGAAATGCCGATCGTCAAAACGAAGCGCGGGCCTCGCTATACGCCGGTGTCGCGCCGCCAGGATCGGCCGAACGCCGTGCTCTGGTTGCTGCGGATGCATCCCGAACTCAAAGACAGCCAGATCATGCGCCTCGTCGGCACGACCAAGCCGACGATTGCCGCCATTCGGGAACGCTCGCACTGGAATTCGTCGAACTTGGTGCCGCAGGATCCGGTGACGCTGGGCTTGTGCTCGCAGATCGATCTCGACGATGAAGTGCAAAAGGCGGCCAAGCGGGTGCCGGTCTCGGCGCAAGCAGCCGCGCCGACCCCTGGCCCCGAACGCGGTGGCACGCTGTTGCCCTCGACCGAGACCATCCGGGGTCTTGGCCCGCAGCCTGATCTCGCCGATGCCGGCGAACCCGAGGCGGCCGTCGAGCCGGAAGAAACCGGCGCCGAAGAAGCCTCGCGCGTCTTCGCCAAGCTCAAAGAACTCACCCGCCCCGCCGACCGCCAGGACGATTGATGCGCCATACGCGAGCGGTGAATTGACGCGAATGCGCCGGCTGACCGCACTGAGCAACGCAAAAAGGCCGCAGGTTACGCGGCCTTTTCATTGAAATCGCTCGACTGGCCGCGATCAGGTTGCCGCTTTTGCCTTGGCAGCGGCTGCGCGCTTCTTGCCGGCGAGTTTCTTGGCCTGCGTGCGTGCGCCAATCGTATTGCCCAGATTGATCGTTACGGGCGCGCGCGGCGCGGCGCGGCGCGCCTTCTTCTTTCTCGTTTCGACGTTGCGCGCCGAGCGCGCTCCACGTGCGGCAGCCATGACGAACTCCTCTGGAGGTATATCTCTAGGCCCAGCATCTAGTTGCTTTTCGGTGGCGACACAAGACAAAGCGGCCGATCCGCCTGGACCCGACAGGTCGGCGCGGGACGGCCGATTGGCAGGCGCCCCTGCCGAAGGGGGGAACTGGGGTTCACTCGGGGATGCGGATCACGTCTCGGGCGGCGGTTGGCGGTCTGCGGTCTCGGGCTTGCGGTAATAATCGAGGATCCAAATCCGCACCGTGCTCGACAGACCTTCGCCGCTTCGTCGGCTATCGACGTCTTGGACGATCCGCGCAATCGGCGTCTTCGTGCGCGCTGCGATCTCTTTCAACGCCTCCCAGAAGGGCGCTTCCAGAGAAATCGACGTGCGATGGCCGCCGATGGTGAACGAGCGTTTGACGGGACGGGGCATGGGAACCGTGGATGGAGGACGAACGGTGTCAGGCCGAAGGCCAGACACCTACTGGGAAGGTCAAACGGTGTCACGCTGAAGCCGGATACCTACTGGGTTTCTTCTGGTGCGCCCGGCTCCCGTTTTGCGCCGTCGAGGGTTTTGGCGGTGCGGGACTTTTCGGCGTCGTCTTGTGCGCGGGCGAATTTCGTTCGCCCGAACTTGGCGCGGTTTTCTTCGGCCTTGCCCTGCGCGGCAGTCCGCGCGCGCTGTTTGCGGACTTTGCGCAAGTTGACGATCTCGGCGGTCATGATCAGTAGACCACGACGCTGCGGATGCTCTCGCCTTTGTGCATCAGGTCGAAGCCCTCGTTGATTTTCTCGAGCGGCAGCGTGTGCGTGATCATCGGGTCGATCTCGATCTTGCCGTCCATGTACCAATCGACGATGCGCGGCACGTCGGTGCGCCCGCGCGCGCCGCCGAACGCCGTGCCCTTCCAGGTGCGCCCCGTGACGAGTTGAAAGGGCCGCGTCTTGATCTCCTGGCCCGCGCCCGCCACGCCGATGATGATCGACTCGCCCCAGCCGCGATGGCTGCACTCGAGCGCCGTGCGCATGACCTCGACATTGCCCGTGCAATCGAACGTGTAGTCGGCCCCGCCGATCTGGTCGGCCCCGCGCTTCGTCAAGTTC
>JANOKV010000465.1:0-2154 GCA_031419415.1 Hyphomicrobiales bacterium
GTGGGAAACAGTCGTCCGTGAGAAGTCCGTGGCCATGGCCCTGAACCTCGATCGCAAGTCTTTGATTCTCGATACATTCAGTCGAATCGAGCAGGCCGCCCGTGGTGTCGAGCCTCGTCCCGGCTCCGCGACCTGAATGGCCCTCGAGCTCGACCGCCCGAAAGGAGCGGGTTGCCATGAGCACGCGCCCGAAATTCTACATCACGACGGCCATTTCCTATCCCAATGGCGAGCCCCACATTGGCCACGCCTATGAAGCCGTCGCCACCGACGCCATCGCCCGGTTCGAGCGACTGGATGGCAAGGACGTGCTCTTTCTGACGGGCACGGACGAACACGGCCTGAAGATGAAACAGACGGCTGTCCGCGAAGGCTTGACGCCGCGTGCGCTCGCCGACCGCAATGCGGCGCGTTTCCGCGACATGGCGGCGCTGCTCGAGCTCTCCAACGACGATTTCATTCGAACCACCGAGCCGCGCCACTACGAAGCCTGCGTTGCGTTGTGGGAGCGGATGGCGGCGAACGGCGATATTTTCCTCAAGAATTACGGTGGCTGGTACTCGGTGCGCGACGAGTCTTTCTATCGCGAGAGCGAGACCGCCGTCGGCGCCGATGGCGTGCGCATCGCCACGCCGACAGGCACGCCCGTGGAATGGACCGAAGAGGAGACCTACTTCTTCCGGCTGTCGGCCTACGAGGACAAGCTGCTCGCCCATTACGACGCGAACCCGGATTTCATCCTCCCGCCGGAGCGGCGCAATGAGGTGACGAGTTTCGTGCGCAGCGGCCTCGAGGATCTGGCCGTCTCGCGCACCACGCTGGATTGGGGAATCCCCGTCCCAGGCGCACCTGGGCACGTCATGTACGTCTGGGTCGATGCGCTCAACAATTACGTGACGGCAACCGGCCTCCTCAATGCGGGCGATGACGCGCGCGAGGGCTTTTGGCCGGCCGATGTGCACGTCATCGGCAAGGATATCGTGCGCTTTCACGCCATCTATTGGCCAGCCTTCCTGATGTCGGCCGGCCTGCCGTTACCCAAGCGGGTGTTCGGCCACGGCTTCTTGCTCGTCAAGGGCGAGAAGATGTCGAAGTCTCTAGGCAATGTGCTCGATCCCTTCGTGTTGGTGAAGGAATACGGCATCGATCCCTTCCGTTTTTTCTTTCTGCGCGAGGTGATCTTCGGTCAGGATGGCAGCTACAGCGAGGACGTGATCGCCGCGCGGATCAATGCGGATCTGGCCAACGGTCTGGGCAATCTCGCGCAGCGCTCCTTGACGATGATTGCAAAAGGCTTCGACGGGTGCGTTCCAACGCCAGGACCATTCACAGCGGCCGACACGGCCATCCTGGAGGCGGCGGACGGCATGTATGCCCAGGCGCGCGCCGCCATGGACCGGCAATCCATCAAGACCTGGCTCGATGCGGTGTGGGCGGTGGTGAGCGACGCGGATCGCTACTTCGCGAGCGAGAAACCATTCGACAAGACGCTCAGCGTCGAGCGCAAAGGAACGATCCTCTGGGTCGCGGCCGAAGTGGTGCGCCAGCTCGCCATTCTCGTGCAGCCGGCAATGCCTGGGTCGGCGGCCAAATTGCTCGACTTGCTGGCGCAGGCGCCGGACGCACGCGCGTTTGCGGCCCTGGGTCCGGCTGGGCGATTGCGCGCCGGAACACGGCTTCCGCCGCCCGTCGGAGTCTTTCCACGCTATCTGCGGGCCGAGGCGGCGGACGGCAACGCCGAAAAACCAGCCAAGCCACCCAAGACCCAGAAGAAGGGCAAGGACGCTGCGGCGGGAGAGACGGGCTGATGTTGGTCGATCATCATTGCCATCTCGACCATTGGGCGTCGCCGGCTGAACGCGATGCGCTCGTCGCACGGGCGCACGCGGCCGGCGTGGGCAAGATCGTGACGATCTCCACACGGGTGCGCAATTTCGAGACCTACCGGGACATCGCCGAGGCCTATCCGGACGTCTATTTCACCGTCGGCACGCATCCGCATCAGGCGCATGAAGAACTCGACGTGCCGGTCGATGAAATCGTGCGGCTCTCGGGCCATCCCAAATGCGTGGGTATCGGCGAGGCGGGGCTCGATTATTTCTACAAGAAATCACCACCAGAGGCGCAGGCCAGGGGATTTCGCCGCCATATCGC
>JANOKV010000466.1:0-10381 GCA_031419415.1 Hyphomicrobiales bacterium
TCCGGGCTCCATCGCCGATGCCAACTACGCGGTGCGCTGGCTCAAGGCCAACGCGGCCAAATGGAATGCGCGCGCCGATCGCATCGGCATGATCGGCATCTCCAGTGGGGGCCATCAGGGGATGCTCGGAGCGATGCGCCACGATGATCCGCGCTACGCCGCGATCCCGCATGCGGGGTCGCAGGATGCGCGCGTCGATTGCGTCGTCATGTTGTGGCCGGTCATCGATCCGATCGGGCGCTATCGCACCGCCAAAGCCATCGTGGCAAAAGGCGGCGACTATCCCGAGCAGTTCGCCCGCGTGCTGCCCTCGCATGACAAATACTGGGGCAGTGAAGCCGCCATGGCCGAAGGCGCGCCAGCAACGGCGCTGGAAAACGGCGAAAAAGTCGAGCTCCCGCCGGTGCTCTACGTTCAGGGAACGGCCGACCAAGTGCACCCGCGCGAACAGCTCGAACGGTTCGTGGCGGCCTATCGCAAACGTGGCGGCGTCGTCGATCTGGCGCTCTACGAGGGCGAAGTTTCGGGCTTCATCACAGGCGCCGCCAGCAACCCGGAGAATGCGCGCGCCGCGTTGGCGCGGACGATCGACTTCCTGCATCACCACTTGAGTTGAGCACGTGACGGTCGGGTGCGGTGCGCCGCCATGAATGACCGATAAATGGATCATTCACGAGGGGTTCACGCGCTCGCCGTCAAAGTGCTCGGCAACCTGGCGATCCTAATCCCCGGCGTGATCCAGAGGGCCTTGCTGCCAGGTGGCAAGGCCCTCACTCTATTCTAGGCATCCGCTCATCGGTGATCGATGCTGAACGCTTCACCCGGCGTCAGAACCAGCCCTGCGGCCATCCTCATTCCGACACCGACGACGAGCAATCCCAGCAGCCAGCGCGCCCAGTCGGCCTGCAACCGTTGACTGAGACCGGCGCCGATCTGTGCGCCCGTGACGCCGCCCGCGATGAGCGGTGCGGCGAGAAAGATGTCGACCGACGTGTTTTGGACGGCTTGCATGATGGTGGCGCACGCGGTGACGAAAATGATCTGAAAGGCCGAGGTGCCAAAGGCGATGCGTGTCGGAATACGCAAAACGTAAATCAGCGCGGGTACCAGCAGAAACCCACCCCCGACACCCAGAATCGCCGTCAACCAGCCGACCAGGACGCCGATGACCAGAGGCGGCAGGATGCTCATATAGAGCTTGGCGGCGCGAAATCGTTGCTTGAAGGGCAAGCCTTGGATCCAACTATGGTGGGCCCGTCGGCGCGTCGGGACGGGTCTGTCCACGCGAGCGGCCAGCAAGGCGCGGCTGCTCTCGATCAGCATCAATGAGCCGATCACACCCAGCAGTACGACGTATGTCATCGACGTGAAGACATCGAGTTGGCCCACGGCCTTCAACGCTTGTTGCAGGAGAATTCCACTCCATACGCCGAGCAATCCGCCGACCACCAGGTAGGCACCCAGCCGAAAGTCGACATTGCGACGCTGCCAGTGCGCCAAGGCGCCCGTGACGGAGGAGGCCGTGACGATGGCGGCTCCCGTGCCCACGGCGATCGCTGGTGCGATGCCGATGAAAATCAGCATCGGGGTCAGAATGAAGCCTCCGCCGATGCCGAACAGGCCCGACAACATGCCAACGGCAAATCCCAACCCGATCAACATCGGAAGGCTCAATGCGAGTTCGGCGATGGGCAGATAGATCTGCATGGTGAGAGAGGGCCTCAGCGGTCGCGTCCTCGATCGAGGCGACCACTAGCATAGCAATGGGGGGCGGTGCGATGTTATGCAGGAAAACGATGCTGCCGGGCTTTCAGTTGCCGCAACGGTGCAGCGCGTGGTCAAGCGAATGAAAGGATGAT
Source organism: Hyphomicrobiales bacterium (assembly GCA_031419415.1). GTDB lineage: Bacteria > Pseudomonadota > Alphaproteobacteria > Rhizobiales > Hyphomicrobiaceae. The sequence goes on from JANOKV010000466.1 coordinate 1,860, forward strand.
GTCATGAACAGTCTTGCCGGCAAGGTGGCGCTCGTTTCGGGTGCAGCGCGTGGCATCGGCGCCGAGACGGCCCGCCGGATGGTCGATGCCGGCGCGTCGGTCGTCGTCGGGGATGTGCTCGAGGAGCGCGGCCGCCAGACGGTCAAAGCCCTTACCGATAGTGGGGGCAAAGCGCTGTTCGTGCTGCTCGACGTGACGACGGAAGCACCCTGGAAAGCGGCGGTCGATGCGACTCTGAAGCACTTCGGCCACCTCGACATTCTGGTCAACAATGCCGGGATGTTTTTGGGTCGCGACTTCATGGAAGCCTCGATGGAGGACTGGCAGAAGCTCGTCGCCATCAACATGACCGGGGTTTACCTGGGCACGAAAATCTGCGCACCGGCGCTCGCTGAAAGTGGCGCCAAAAGCCCGCACGGCTCCGCAATCGTCAACCTCGCATCGGTTGCCGGCCTCGTCGGCTCGCAGCTCGATCCGCTCTATTCCATGACCAAGGGCGGCGTGACGCTGTTCACGAAATCAACGGCGTTGGCGTTTGGTCGAAGGGGATGGAAAATTCGAGTCAATTCCATTCATCCCGGCGTCATCGATACCGACATGGGGGCGCAGACCTTCGTCGCTCGCGCGGGTCAATCGGGAACCAACGACGTCGACGCCGCGCGCAGTCTAGCGATCAAACAGCATCCGATCGGCCGCTTGGGCGTCGCCGACGACATCGCGCTGGGCATCGTTTTTCTGGCGTCGGATGATGCGGGTTTCATGACCGGATCGGGCATGGTGGTCGATGGCGGCCTGACCGCGCAGTGAGCCGCGCGGGCGCTGGGCCACCGCCCCAGCGTCCGATCGTGGCGTCTCACGCCGCGTCGTGGAAGATGAGGCCGAGGGTATGCCGGCGGCCGCTCCGCAATCGGCTGACCCCGTGGCGCATCTTCACGCGGTAATCGCCGCGGGCGCCGGCCACGGGTCGCTCACTCACGGCAAAGACGACGGCATCGCCCTGAGACAGTGCGACCACCTCGGCGCGCGACTGCATGCGGGGTCGCTGTTCGACGAGGACGAATTCGCCGCCCTCGAAATCGCGCGCGGGCTCCGAGAGCAAGATGGCGACCTGTAGAGGGAAAACGGTCGGGCCGTAGAGATCCTGATGCAGGCAATTGTAGTCGCCAGCCTCGTATTGCAGCAGCAGAGGCGTGGGCCGCATCTGGCCGGCGGCGTGACAGCGCTCGAGGAAAGCTGCGTGCGTGTCGGGAAACGTCGTTTCCAGCCCCAGCCGGCTCATCCAGAGATTAGCGATCGGTGCCAGATGGGGATAAAGCGCGCTGCGCAACGCGGCCACGGGCTCCGGCAAGGGATAGGCAAAATATTTGTACTCGCCACGGCCGAACCCATGCCGCGCCATGACGATGCGGCTGCGGAAGGGCGCTTCGTCTGGGTAGAGGTCGCGCAGGGCGTCGCACGCGGCGGCGGCGAGCAGTCCCGTGATGACGGCGGACCCGCGTGCGTCCAAATCGGAGGCGACAGCGTGCCAATCGACGTCGTCGACGCGGGCGCGCGGCGCAGCTATTCCTGGGGACATGATCTGCTCTGGGTTCTCGTGTCGATTTCGAGACCTCATATGCGGCACAGGCGCAAGAGGCGACCCGAAACCTGTCGCGTGCCGTCGCGTGTTGGGGCTCAGTCGACCATCGACAGGAATTCCTGACGGGTCATGGCATTGTCGCGGAAGCACCCGAGCATGCGGCTCGTGACGAGATCGCTGTCGTGTTTGCGCACACCGCGCGTCGACATGCAGTGGTGTTTGGCCTTGATGACGACGCCCACCCCTTGCGGTTTCAACACATCGTTGATCGTGTTGGCGATCTGCGCCGTGAGCCGTTCCTGAATTTGCAGACGTTTTGCAAACGCCTCGACGATGCGGGCGAGCTTCGAAATGCCGACGACCCGGCCATTGGGGACGTAGGCGACCCAGGCGTGACCGATAATCGGCGCCATGTGATGTTCGCAATGGCTCTCGAACCGCACGCCGCGCAGGATGATCATCTCGTCGTAGCCTTCGATTTCCTCGAAGGTTTTGCGCAGGATCGCTTCGGGGTCCTGGTCGTAGCCGGCGAAATACTCGGTGAAGGCGCGTGTGACGCGGGCCGGCGTCTCCAGGAGGCCATCGCGCGTCGGGTCTTCGCCCGCCCATCGCAGAAGCGTGCGCACGGCCTCCTCGGCTTGCGCCCGGTCGGGTCGCGGGCCGGCTGCCTTTGCCGCACTGGGAAGAACGCGCCGATCCATGTACGCCTCCGACGTTTCGCGCCGCATCGTGCGCGCCCTCACTATACCGAGCAGCCTGGCCGATGCCGACAAAAATTCCGCTTGGCTCAATCTGAACTCGCCGACAGGGCAAACGGGCGCTATCTCTGAGCGATCTCGATCGTCCCCCAAACCCTTGCGCGAGGCGCCATGCCGTCGATTGCCTATGATTCTGCCATTTTCCGCGATCTCTTCGGGACGCCGGCCATGCGCGCGGTCTTCAGCGACGCGGGCCTTGTCGCTCGCTATGTCGATGTAGAGGTTGCGCTTGCAACAGCAGAAGCGTCCGTCGGCATTATTCCGCAGGCGGCCGCGACGGCCATCGCCACGCAGACGCAGGCCTCGAAGATCGATCTGGCCCAGTTGAAAACCGAAACCGATGTGGTCGGCTATCCGATCGTCGGCATCGTGCATCAGATGGCGAAGCAGTGCGGGGACGCGGGTCGCTTCGTTCACTGGGGCGCCACCACGCAAGACATCATGGACACGGCAACCGTGCTGCAATTGCGCGCGGCGCTGGCCCTCGTCGGCGCGGATTTGGCGGCGATCGAGGTGGCGCTTGCCGGGTTGGCCGCCAAATATCGCGACACGGTCATGGCCGGGCGCACACATCTGCAGCACGCATTGCCGATCACGTTCGGCTACAAGGCCGCCGTGTGGTTGTCCATGATCCGCCGCCACCGGGAGCGGCTCGCGCAATTGCAACCGCGCGTGCTGGTCGCGCAATTTTCCGGCGCAGCGGGCACGTTGGCCTCACTGGGCGACAAGGGGCTCGAGGTGCAGGCGGCCTTCGCTGCCGAACTGGGTCTCGAGCAACCCGATATTACTTGGCATTCGGCACGCGACGGTGTGGCGGAGGCGGTGTCGTTTTTGGGTCTCGTCACCGGCAGCCTGTCCAAGATCGCCGTCGATGTGATGTTGATGATGCAGACCGAGATCGGGGAGGTTTTCGAGCCGTTCGTGCCCGGTCGCGGGTCCTCTTCGACCATGCCGCAGAAGCGCAATCCCATTTCGTGCGAAATGATTGTCGCTTTGGCCAAGATCGTGCGCGCGCAAGCTGGATTGATGCTCGACGGCATGGCCGCCGATCACGAGCGCGCGACGGGACCCTGGCACATCGAATGGATTGCGCTGCCGCAGGCGTTCGTCGCCGCTTCCGGCGCGCTCTATCAAGCGCGTTTCATGCTCGAGGGGTTGATCGTGGAGCCCGCCGCCATGCGCCGCAACCTCGATGCAACGGGTGGGCTGATCGTGGCCGAGGCCGTGATGATGGCGTTGGCGCCCCACATCGGTCGGGGGGCTGCGCACGATGTCGTCTATGCGTGCTGTCGGGATGCGTTGGAACACCGCACGCCGTTGCTCGACCAATTGCGCCAGCGCTCCGACATCACCCGCCACTTCGACGCCGCAGCCCTCGAGGGCTTGGTCGAGCCTAGCAACTATCTGGGCGTCGCCCAGGCGATGGTCGATCGCATGGTGCGATCGACCTCTTGACGGGCTCCCTCACGCCACCCGATCCATCGCCTCCAAATCGTCGATCATGCCTTCGAGAACGTGCAGCCCCTTCTGCCAGAAGGCGGGGTCGCGCGCGTCGAGGCCGAACGGGGCCAACAGCTCGGAATGGTGCTTGGAGCCACCGGCTTTCAGCATGTCGAAATACTTGGTGACGAAGCCCGGATGGGCTTCCTGATAGAGGCCATAGAGGGAATTCACCAAGCAATCGCCGAACGCGTAGGCGTAGACGTAGAACGGCGAATGGATGAAGTGGGGAATGTAGCACCAGAAGTTTTCGTATCCGGGCTCGATCTCGAACACCGGCCCGAGGCTTTCGCGCTGCACGTCGAGCCAGAAGCCGCCAATCTGTTCACTGGTCAGCTCGCCCGCGCGCCGGGCTTCGTGCACCTTGCGTTCGAAACTATAGAACGCGATCTGGCGCACGACGGTGTTGAGCATGTCCTCCACCTTCTGCGCCAGCATCGCCTTGCGCTCGGCGACATCGGACGTGCCTGCAAGCAGCGCGCGGAACGTCAACATCTCACCGAACACCGACGCGGTTTCCGCCAGCGTCAACGGGGTCGGCGCCAGCAGCGCGCCTTGCGGACCCGCCAACACCTGATGCACGCCGTGGCCCAGTTCGTGCGCAAGCGTCATCACATCGCGCGGCCGGCCTTGATAATTCATCAGCACGTAAGGATGCGCGGAGGGCACGGTCGGATGAGAGAACGCGCCCGGCGCCTTGCCTTCACGCACGGGCGCATCGATCCAGCGCTTGTCGAAAAACCGGCGCGCAATGTCGGCCATCTCCGGCGCAAAGCCACCGTAGGCGTCGAGCACGAGCTTCTGGGCTTCGGGCCAGGGAACGAGGCGTTCGGGGCGGTTGGGGAGTGGTGCGTTGCGATCATAATTGGCGAGACGGTCGAGACCGAGCCACCGGGCTTTCATGGCGTAATAGCGGTGCGCGGTGCGGGGGTAGGAGACGCGCACGGCATCGACCAGCGCTTCCACCACCTCTCGCTCGACACGATTGCCCAGGTGGCGGCTGTCGGCGACGTCCTGGAAGCCGCGCCAACGGTCGGAAATCTCCTTGTCTTTGGCCAGCGTGTTCGTGATCAGCGTGAACAGGCGCACGTTGTCCTTGAACACCTTGGCGGCCGCCTCCGATGCCGCTTTGCGCTTCTGGCGATCGGGATGCATGAGCAGGTTCAGCGCTGGCTCGAGCGACAGCGGTTGTGGTTCGCCGGCGACGTCGAATTTCAGCGACGACATGGTCTCGTTGAACAACCGGTCGAACGCGGCCCGCGAGGTCATGCCCTTCTCGAGGAACAGTTTCTCGAGCTTTTCCTCGAGCTGATAGGGCTTTTCCTTGCGCAGATCGTCGAGCCACGGCCGATAACGGGCCAAGGCCGGTGTGGTCAACGCGTGCGCCAAATCCGCATCGGCGATTTGGTTGAGCTCGAGTTCGAAGAACAGCAGGTCGCCGGCGATCGCCGTCAAACGTTCCTGCACGTCCCCGTAGAACTTGGCGCGCTCGGGGTCGCTCATGTTGCCGTAGAAGAGCAACCCGGCGTACGAGCCGAGCTTGCCCATCGTCTCGCTCAGACCCTCGTAGGCCGCGATTGCGGTGGCCAGCGCCGCACCGTCCCGCCCCAAGCCCGCGAGCTTGCCTTGGTAGGTCTGGAGGAGCCGCTTGGCGCCACCGGCCGAGGCGTCGATGTCGGCCTTGATTTCGGGCGCCTGTGGGCCGGCGTAGAGGTCCGACAGGTCCCATTCGGGCATGGACGCAGGGTCCAAGCCCTGCGCCGCGTTGCCTTCGGCCGCCTGGGTCACACTGCCGAAAATGTCTGCACTCGCTCGGCTCATATCGGGCTCCGGTTCGGATCAATCTCGTGGGAAGACTCTGGCGGTCGAACCCGCACTATTCAAGGCTGCAACGGTCCTTCTTTTGATCCTCATAACAACGAAAGTTGACCGCCCGCCGGGACGGGCGGTCTAAATTGGTCGGTTCGTAACTTCAAAGTGCGTTGGTTCAGTCCGAGCCGCCGCAATGCCAGTTTGAACCGCGCCGAAATCTGGGCGGCGTAGGGGCCGGTACCGCGTTGGCGTTGGCCGAACGTGGCGACGTAATCCTGCCCCCCATGCATTGAGCGCAGCAGATTGATGACGCGGGCCGCGCGGTCGGGATAGTCGGTCTGCAACCATTCGCGAAACAAGTCTTTGAGTTCGAGCGGCAAGCGCAGCAGGACATAGCCCGCCTCCGTCGCGCCGGCATCGCGCGCGGTTTGCAGGATCGCCTCGATCTCGCTGTCATTGAGGGCGGGGATGATGGGGGCCACCATCACGGTCACGGGGATACCGGCTTCGGTCAGTCTTTGAATGGCTTCGATTCGTTTCGGGGGTGTCGCGGCGCGCGGCTCCATGCGCCGGGCGAGCGTCGCATCCAGGGTGGTTACCGAGAGTGCGACCTTGACGAGGTCACGGCTGGCCAGCCGGCTCAGAATGTCGATATCGCGCACGACGCCTGCCGATTTCGTGACGATACCGACGGGATGGCCGGTTCGATCGAAGACCTCGAGCAGGCTGCGCGTCAATCCGTACTGCCGTTCGATCGGCTGGTAGGGGTCGGTCACGGAGCCCAAAGCGATGACTTTGGGCACGTATTTCGGCCGCGCCAGCTCGCGCTCCAGCAACGCGGCCCCGTTCACCTTGGCGTAGAGCTTGGTTTCGAAGTCGAGGCCCGCCGAGTGGCCGAGATAGCAGTGTGTGGGCCGCGCATAGCAGTAGATGCAGCCGTGCTCGCAGCCGCGATAGGGGTTGATCGACTGGTCGAAAGAGATGTCGGGGCTGTCATTGGTGGCGATGATGCTTTTGGCGCGCTCTTCGCGCACGTCGGTGCGGAAGGTGTCCAAGGTCGCCAGAGTATCCCAGCCGTCGTCGAAATCGTCCCGTGCCTCGCTGTCATAGCGGCTGACGCGGTTGGAGCGCGCGCCCCGTCCGCGCCGCCGTTCGTCATCGATGAGGTGTTTGGCGTCCATGGGGTGCTCCTGACGAGGCGCCGAGAATAGGGTGATCGATAGAACATTACAAGAACAATATGTTTAGCCGATGTCTCTCTGACCGTTGGGGGCAAGCCACGCAGCGGGGGCGGTCATCGGTGTGTCGCCGATGGGCCACAATAGGTTGCTGAAACATCGTTGTGCTCGAGCAATCTCTTGCTGGGGACGACATTCTTGGTAGAGGGTCTGGTCGATCAAACTCCACCCTCGCGTCCTGAGTGTGGCCACGCCACGGGTAGTATAGCGTTGATATCGCGTAACAATCAGTCTCCGAGTCACGGCGCATTCGACGCGAGCAGCCGAGCTGCGCCGACGCGGGGGACGGCAGTTGTGCGGCACGGCCCGCCGCCTAACGAGCGCACGGAGTTCTTCCAGATCTGGCACCAGGTGAGCGCCGGACTCGCTGTCGCTGCTGCTGGCCTCGATCGTCTCCCGGAGCCGCGTCGCGGGCTTCTCCTCGAGATTGTGCAGGACCTGCAAGCGCAGCAATCGCGCCTGTTTGCGGAAGTCGAGCAGCTTCCGCCCACGTCCGTCGCAGCCATCACGTACGTCCAGCGCGCGACGGGGGAACTCTATGCGTTGGCGGAGCGGGTGAAATCGTTGGCGGTTCACATCCAGCCCGAAAGGGTCGCGCCGCCGCCCATCGAGCGCCCCATGCTGGGCGGACCGCAGCATCACGGCGCCAACCGGTTCGACAGCACGCTCGACAAGTTGCACGTGGCGCTGCACGAGGCCGGCGGTCCGGGCCACGCGCTCGTGCCTGCGCATGGGTACGCGCCGCCGCATGCCAGCCATGCTGCACACGGTGCGCCCTGCACGGTCTGCCAGCAGCCCGTCCAGATCGTCTACTTGCAACCGCAGATGGCGCCGCCGCCGCCCGACTATGGGGCGCTGCCGCGGATCGCCACGCATTACCACCGCCCATATCGCGACGAGGACGACGCGCCCCCTCAGCGGCGGCGGGATCGCGAGGAGCGCCGCTCGGGCGACGAGACGCCCGCCGCAATGGTCTCGACGCTGCTCAAGGGCATGGGCGGGATCAGCGTGCTGATCGCCTCGGCGGTGATGGTGTCGAACTTCTCGTTCGCCGATCTTTTCGGTGGGAGCCGGCCGTCGCTGCCGCCGCCCGTCGCCGTGGAACAGCCGATCGACCGGCCGGGAATCGTCGCGTCGCCGGTTCTGGCCCCGGGCGACAAGGCGTTCCATGCGCGCTTGGATGTGGCCCCGCGCCGCGATGTGATCGAGGGCTCGCGTGGACACCTGGCCGCTGCACCGCCCGAGACCCGCCCGACAGCGAGCGTCGCGCCGATTGCGCGCAGCAAGCCCGAGGCGCGGCGCGTGGGTGAGCTGACCGCTGCCGATCTGGAGCTGAAACCGCAACGACCCCAGGTCAGGGTTATTTCGAAAGCTGCGATCGTCGAGTCCGAACAAGAGGACGAACCCGTCGTTGCGGAGACGCCGCTTGCGCCGAAAAAGGTGGCGATGCTCGTGCCGCCGTCGCCCGCGCCCAGTGCGCGCCCCGTCGAGAAGCCGGAGCCACAGGGTAAAGCGGAACCCGAGGGCGGCGGCCTCTATGTCGCCGTGCTGTCGACCCACAAGGACGCCAAAGCCGCGCGCGAAGAATTCAGCGAGCTGCAGAAAAAACATCGCGACGTCTTGGGCGCGAAACAA
>JANOKV010000467.1:0-3709 GCA_031419415.1 Hyphomicrobiales bacterium
CATGAAGACGGGCTTCACCTGTGGGGCCGGCTACAACGTCGTCGCCAGCGCGACGCGCAACGGTCGCCGCTTGATCGTCGTCGTGCTGGGCGCGGTGACACGCCCCGCGCGCTCACAGCGCGCCACCGAGCTGCTGCAAGCGGGCTTCGATCACGTCGACGGCGTGAAGCCCCTGATGGAGAAAACCACCCGCCTCGCCGACCTCGCCATGAGCACTGCCGAACTCATCCCCGTCCACGACATGAGCCGCGAGACGCAGACCAGAAAATGCGGCAACCGCGGCCCCAGACTGCAAGTCGCGAAAGCGGGGGCAGGGGCGAAGAAGAAGGTGGAGAAGGTAGCCGCCAAGGCGGCCTCAAATCCAGCCACCACCAAGTCATCCACGACGCAGGCGAGCGCGAAGAAGGTGGAGGCGCGGAAGCAATAGGGGGAGTGTGGGGGGTTCGAGGGTCGTTTCTGGCAACACGTCGATCCGAGCCGGCAATGACCCCACCCAAGGGACGGGCAACGCCCCGCTCCACCTTCAGTATTCGGCCGACATTGCGCCGCCTGGGCCGTCTCCGACGGTTAGGAAATCGCCCGTTAAGCAATTTCTGGCTATTGAGCAGCGCGCGATAGGCATGTGCGAAGCGTTGTTTGGGTGGCGTGGTTCCCAGGCCTGATAGGCGTGCGAAGCGCAAGTTAAGGGTGGGAAAATGAATTTCGGCAATGTTCTGGTGGGTAAGGGACTGGTTTCTGCAGAAGACATCAACCACGCGATCCTACATCAGAACACGAACGGTGGTCGGCTCGGAGACAGCATCGTCGCGCTTGGCTTATTGAGCAAAGAACAGATCGATGAGGTTCTTGCTGATGCGCCACAGCTACCGATGATGGTGGCTAGCACGGGCATCGATCCCGTGTTCCTGCTCGAATTGGCCGTCAAGGGCATGTACACGGAGAATCTCGAAACGGCGTCGCAGTTGGCCGAGGCGCTGAAACTATCCAGCACCATCGTGAATCAGCTTCTGCAGGATGCGCGGGAACGCAAGCTCGTGGAGGCGATGGCGTCGGCTTCGATTAACGGATCGAAGGGTGAAATGCGCATGGCGCTGACCCGGTCCGGTCGTGAATGGGCTATCGATGCATTGCAGCGCGGCCAATATTTTGGGCCAGCGCCGGTGTCGCTCAAGGACTATCAGGAGCGCATTCTGCGCCAGCGGGTCACCAATGAAATTGTGACGCGCCAGAGGTTGGAAGAGGCATTTGCTGGCCTCGTCATGACCGAGCGGTTCGTGAGCCGACTGGGACCGGCGGTCAATTCAGGAAACGCCATTCTCATTTACGGGCCTGCAGGAAATGGCAAGACGACAGTTGCCGAGATCGTCGGCAAGATGTTCCAGAATGTCATTTACGTCCCCTACTGCGTCGAGATCGACGGCGAGATTATGAAGGTCTTCGATCCGACGGTTCACCGCGAAGTGGAGGACACGCCAAAGCAGCCAGGCGTGCCGAGCCTGCGCCGCAGCCGCATAGATCCACGTTGGGTTGCATGCTACAGGCCAATGGTGATCACGGGCGGCGAATTGACGATCGAAATGCTCGATCTCAAATATAATCCGGTGGCCAAATACTACGAGGCGCCGCTGCATATCAAAGCCCTGAACGGCACCTTTCTCATCGATGATTTCGGCCGCCAACGCGCCAAGCCCGAAGACATCCTCAACCGCTGGATTGTGCCGTTGAACAGCCGCGTCGACTATCTGACCCTGCACACCGGCAAGAGCGTGATGATCCCGTTCGACGAAATCGTGATTTTTTCGACCAACATGCATCCCAATGATCTGATGGATCCGGCTTTCCAGCGCCGTATCAGTTACAAGCTGGAAACGGTGGAGCCGCCAGAAGATCTGTTCCGCAAAGTTTTCAACGGCATGGCGAAGAAAATCGGCCTCGAGCTGTCCGACGACATCTACAAGCGGGTGCTCGACGGCATCAGAGAGAACGACGCGCCGCTGGCTTACTTTCAGCCTAAATTCATCGTCGAGCAGGTGTTGGCCTCGTGCAAGTTCGAGGGCATAAAACCTCAGTTTACCGCAGAAAATGTCGACGACGCTCTCACCAACCTGTTCATTAAAAAGGCGGATGGCAAGATGTTCGGGGTCAAACGGAGCTAGTCAACTGCTGTAGAAACAGAGTGGCCCCAGCATCACTGTTGGGTGGCGCGCATCAGACGTTGGCGCAAGTCAATCGTTTGCCGCCTCCGTTGTGGCAACCTATCGTCCTTCAGCACGCGTTCTTCGCTTGGGAGGTCAGCGTGTCCAGATCGCGCGCCTAGACCACTTTCTACGTAGGCCGGGTCAAGCGCAGCGCGACCCAACATTCACGGGTTACCTAGAACCGTTGGGTCGCGGCAATTGGCCTTGATCCAACCTACGGCGCCCGCCATGCGTTGACGATTCGCATCGAGCGGAAGGCGCCCTAGATTGAACCAAAGAAACCCTCTGTCACTTCTACTTGCTCGACCATCTTAATTGTGACGCCAAGGCCGCGCTCCTTGAGAAGTTGGCAAAGCATCTCACCATCAATCAAATCAATCGCTGGCGCGCCGTCGCGTGTCGCCTCGCGACGAGCATCTGATGTAAAAATGCCCGTTGTAATTATCAGCCCTTTATCTGCTCGGCCAACCATCGCTCCTCGAAAATCCCGAACTACGGAAGCACCGACAGAGCCCTTCCAGCGCTTGCATTGAAACAGGACTTGAAACGAAACCAAGTTCATTCGAAGGACGCCGATGCCGTCAATGCCACCGTCCCCGACGCGGCCAGTGACTTCCACTTTTGTAAATCCCGATTCACGGAGCAATCGTTGGCTCAGGCGCTCGAATGCTGCGGGTTCCATCTTGCCCATAACATCCAATAAAGTATCGACCCATGATCGTTCCGCATCTTCAGCTTCGAGCTCCGATACCGGTATACTGTGCGAGGAGGATTCTACCCTCGACTTCCGAGCTTCGTATGCATCCGCTCGTACCCTCGCGAATACTTGGCGGGCTGCCTCATCGGTCATTCCCTCGCCTATATCCGTGAGTGACCAAATACCTCGCTCACTATTTTGAATTGCACCGACTTTCTTGAGATAGGTCCTTACCCAAGCAAGCTCATATTGAAATTGGGTTCGCGGCCCGTCGCCATGAGGCACCGATAGAAGCTCATCGCTGAGAGTCATAATCTCAGCGACGCCTTCCTCCATTTCTTCAATCGTAGCTGATCCGCCCCGAGCTCGAAGTGCCTCCAGCGCCGGTGCGACATACTCTGGATACGACGGCAAATCCCCCTTAAGTGCCATGCCGAAACTCTCGCCCCCATCAATTATCCAAGAAGCTCCGTATCTTTCGCGACCTCGAGGAGTGCTTCAATTTCCGCAAGACCTTGGCCTCGATCTGACGGATGCATTTTCCAGGGCTATTCGGCAGCGCTCGCCGACGACGTTTCGAGGCCACCTGCTGCCTCGATCTCGGCCTTCGCAGTCCAGGGGGCGATGTCGTAGTCATTCGGCCACGTCGGAGCGCCCAGTTCGACAAACACCCGAGCAAAGAAAGTCGGATCACTCAAGGGCTCGACCATTGGACCACCCTCGGCAATGATCGGTCGGCAGTCGAGGATGCCACGCGTGCCATCCGAAAACATGATCCGGAGACGGAAATCGCCCTGCGGCTCGACCCGTAACA
>JANOKV010000468.1:0-9655 GCA_031419415.1 Hyphomicrobiales bacterium
CGCCCATCCGGCGCCTGCCATTGCCCCGGCCGCCGCTATGGCCCCTCGGGCTGCGGCTCCCGTCGCTTCATCGCCACCGGCGGCAGCGCACGTTGAACCGCTTGCATCGCAGCCACCGCGTCCGGCAGCTCCCGCAGTGCACCAGCCCGTTGCAACGACGAGCAACGCTGATTGGACAGGAACGCACACGCTCGCATCGGGCGAAAGCCTGTACGTTATTGCCCGGCGACATGGTGTGAAGACGGCCGATATTCAGGCCGCCAATGGCATCACCGACCCCACGAAGCTGCGGCCTGGAACGGTGTTGAAAGTCCCCGCAAATGCGGCCGCCTCCGCAGGAACGTCGCCCCTGGCTTCAACGCTGTCGACTGGTGAGACGCTGCGTCCAACCATCATCAACGAAGCCGCGCGACCCGCTGCTGAGGCAAATCGTGTAGCAGCTCTCGGCGTCAGCCCCCAATCTTTGACCGATGCCTCACCCACGCCGACGTCCAAAGCCGAACCTGCCGCCGCGCCAGCTCTCGCAGCTCCCCCCAAAATCGGCGGTACTGGCAAATTTCGCTGGCCGGTGAAGGGGAAAATCATCGCTGGCTTCGGACCACGGGGCGACGGCCACAACGACGGCGTCAACATTTCCGTACCTTTGGGGACAGATGTCGCAGCAGCCGAGGCGGGCGTTGTCGCCTACGCTGGAAGCGAGCTCAAGGGGTACGGCAATCTCGTGCTCGTGCGTCACGACAACAATTGGGTTTCAGCCTACGCCCACAACGACCAGATCCTGGTCAAACGGGGTGACAAGGTGAAGCGCGGCCAAATTCTCGCCAAGGCTGGAAATTCAGGCACGGCCGACCAGCCGCAGGTTCATTTCGAATTGCGCCAGGGCTCCAAGCCGGTCGATCCGCTGCCGTACATGGAAAAGAACTGATATGCGCGGCGTCCAGAGGTGTCTGGCCTTTGGCCTGACACCGGGATGCCGGATGCAACGTTGTCTGCACGGTGTCAGGCCAAAGGCCAGACACATCCCGCATCGTTTCATCGTCCCCCTTGCACTCGCGCCCCGCTTCGTTCCACTTTGGCGGTCGAATTGTCGTGCGCCGCGCGCGACCTCGATTGAGGAGATGGCAGAATGCCCGCCCAAGAATTCGACGAAGAATACGATGTGGTGGTGGCGGGCGCCGGGTCGGCCGGCTGCATCGTCGCCACGCGATTGACCGAAGACCCGAAGCTGACGCTGTGTCTGCTCGAGGCGGGAAAGCGGGATCGCAACCCTTGGATTCACATCCCTCTCGGATTCGGAAAGATCGTTCCCAACCCGAAGTTCAACTGGGGGTATGCCACCGAGTCCGAGCCCGGCCTCAACGGCCGCAGCGTCGTGTGGCCTCGGGGCAAGGTTCTGGGCGGCTCTGGATCGATCAACGGACTCGTGTTTCTGCGCGGGGCGCCCAGCGATTTCGACGAATGGGAAAAGCTCGGCGCCACCGACTGGGGCTACAAAGACGTGCTCCCGTACTTCAAAAAGTCGGAGGACAATATCGAGGGTGCCGATGCGTGGCGGGCGGTTGGCGGACCGATGACCATCTCCAACATCAAGGCGCCGTCGGTTCCCTCTCGCGCCTTTGTCGACAGCTGCGAGCAGTTGCAGTTTCCTCGCAATCACGATTTCAATGGGGAGCGCATCGATGGCGTGGGCTTCGTGCAGCTCAACGTGCGCAATGGTCGCCGTGTGTCGACGGCCGTCGGCTACCTCAAACCCAATCTGGCGCGGCCCAATCTCGAGTTGAAAACGCAGGTGCACGTGCGCCGTATCATCCTCGAAGGCAAACGCGCCATCGGCGTCGAAATAGAAGACGCGGGCGGTAACCGTCGTCGCATCCGCGCCCGGCGAGAGGTGATCATCTCGGGCGGTTCGATCAATTCGCCGATGCTGCTCATGGCGTCGGGCATTGGACACGGCAAGGAACTGGCGGCCATCGGCGTCGATGTGCATCATGATCTGCCCGGCGTCGGGAAAGACCTGCAGGATCATTTCATGGCCCGCATGGTGTTTCGCACCAAAATCCGCGGAACGCTCAATGAGGTCAGCCGCAACCCGCTGCAAGCGGCAAAAATGGTCCTCGAGTACGCGCTGAACCGCTCGGGTCAGCTTTCGGTGGGGGCGACGGAAGCGACGCTCTTTTGTAAATCGCGCGCCTCGGAGCCGGTCCCCGACCTGCAGTTCCAGTGCATCAATTTCTCGACGGAAGGCGCCTTCAAGGTTGGCCTGCACCGTTTTCCCGGGTTCATGTTCAACTTCTGCGTCTGCCGGCCGCACAGTCGCGGAGAAATCAAGTTACGCGATGCCGAAGGGCGGTTCGCGCCGCGCATCCACGCCAACTATATGACGCATGACGAAGACTGGCGGATGATGTTGGCGGGCTGGCGCATCGCCAAGCAAATCCGCGACACGAACCCGTTCAAGTCCCTCGTCGAAGCGGAGATGCTGCCAGGGCCGAGCGTTCAGACCGAGGATGATTTCAAGGAGTACGTGAAAAACAACGGCTCCACCGTCTATCATCCTTGCGGCACCTGCCGGATGGGCACTGATGATCGCGCGGTCACCGATCCCAATTTGAAGGTTCGCGGGATCGACGGTCTACGGGTGGTCGATGCGTCCGTCATGCCGATGGTGCCGTCCTCCAACATTCATCCCGCGACCATCATGGTCGCGGAGAAGGCCAGCGACGCCATCAAGGCCGATCTGCGCGCGTAATTTCGAGGGTGGACCTGTCAGGTATCCAAAACATTCGGCAGATGCCGGGGCCACCGACGCGGAACAACTAGAACGGCGTCGAGACCCATTTCGTGGTCTCGATAGCGTCGATGTCGACCGATCCACCACTCGGCAGCATGGCCGATGCGTCTCGCTTGCGCCGTGGTGAGGGCAGCCTCGGCGTCTTCGACGGTGTTCCGACGCTTGACCTCGACGAACGCGATACGGCTGCGGCGAACCGCAATGATGTCGATTTCGCCGTGCGGTGTTCGCAGGCGCCTTTCAAGGATGCGGTAGCCTTTCATCATCAGCAGACCCGCCGCAATCAACTCGGCTGCGTTTCCGCGCCGCAGTCGCGCGCGGCGCTCGCCGAGCGCAGATTTTGGATCGCGGCCCCGCATCAGGATCGCGCCTTTCGGCGCAGACCCAGGTCGTAGACGCGGGAGCGCGCCACGCCGGTCGCATCTGCAATGGCGCGCGCGGCATCCCTCAGGCTCATTTCCGCCAACGCATGATCGAGGGCTGCCTCGATATCCGCATCGGTGACGGTGCCTGCGACCGGAGGCGCGATGATGATGACGAACTCGCCTTTGGGCGCTGTGCCGCGTGCCCAGGCCGCCAGGTCCGACGCCGTCCCACGTTGGACCTCCTCGAATTTCTTGGTGAGTTCGCGTGCGACCGCCACGCGACGACCTGCGAGAGTGGCTGCGATGTCGTCCAGGGTCTCCGTAATCCGACCAGGGGCTTCGAATAAAACGAGCGTGGCAGGCACGCGCGCCAACTCCTCGAGGCGGCTGTGGCGTGCGGCCTGTCGGGAGGGAAGGAAACCGGCGAACAAGAACGCGTCAGTCGGCAGCCCGGCCACGGACAAGCCTGCGAGCACCGCCGAGGGTCCCGGCAAGGCATGCACGGCGAACCCTTTGTCGATTGCTTCGCGAACCAGCTTGAGGCCCGGATCGGATACGAGCGGTGTGCCGGCATCCGAGATCAATGCGAGTCGCTTTCCGGCGGCCAGGAGTGCGAGAATGCGCGGCCGTTCGGTTTCCGCGTTGTGCTCGTGATAGGGCCGCATCGGCTGATGAATGCCGTAGTGGGACAACAGCGTGCGGCTGTGGCGTGTGTCCTCGCAGTAAATCCGGTCGACGGCCGCCAGTGTCGTCAGCGCGCGTATGGTGATGTCGCCGAGGTTGCCGATTGGGGTTGCCACGAGGTGCAGGCCCGGCGCGAGTGGCGTAGTGCGCTGGCGCACCACTTCGACGGCGACCAGTTCGGCGAGCCGCGAGGGCCGCTCCCCCTCGTCATCGGGTTCGGCATCGTCGTCGTCACCCGGCGATTGCGTGGTCATAGCTGGCGCTCGGTTGTGGGCGCGAGCCGGCAGCACGCAATACCCTCGCGGATTTTAGACGGCTTCCCACACGACCGCCACTGGCGTGCGCGCTGCCTTCGATCTGGACAGCGGACGACACCCGGCTTACCCATAGCGCAGCCCCTATCGAAACCTCAGCAAGGAGTTCCTCATGAAACTCGTTCGTTTTGGCGCTCTCGGCGCCGAAAAACCCGGTCTCGTCGACAGCACCGGCACGATCCGTGATCTGTCCGCGCACGTGAAGGACATCACCGGCGATACCCTTTCGCAAGCGAGCCTCGACAAACTGCGCAAACTCGATCCCAAAACGCTGCCGGAAGCCCCGAAGGGCGTCCGCATCGGCGCGCCGGTCGGAAATGTGAAGAACTTCATGGCGATCGGCCTCAATTACGCTGACCACGCCAAAGAAGCCGGCCAGCCGATCCCGAGTGAACCGATCATTTTCTACAAGCTCACCAACTGCATCAGCGGCCCCAATGACGAGGTGATGATTCCCAGGGGATCGACAAAACTCGATTGGGAATTGGAAATTGCCTTTGTGGTCGGCAAGCGGGCTCGTTACGTCGAGCAGAAGGATGCTGCCAGCCATATCGCGGGCTATACGATCTGCAACGATGTATCCGAGCGGGCCTTCCAGCTCGAACGTGGCGGCCAATGGATGAAGGGCAAATGCGCCGAGACGTTCGGACCGCTGGGGCCGTGGCTCGTGACGGCAGACGAGGTCAAGGACGTCAATAATCTGCCGATGCATCTGGACCTCAATGGCAAAAGGATGCAGTCGGGCTCCACCGCGACCATGATTTTCAAGTGCGACTTCATTCTGCACTACGTCTCGCAGTTCATGGTGCTGGAGCCGGGTGATGTCGTCACGACGGGCACGCCTCCCGGTGTCGGCCTCGGCATGAAGCCCCCCGTTTTCCTACAAGCGGGAGACGTGATGACGCTCGCGATCGAGGGTCTGGGCCAGCAAAGCCAGAAAGTGGTCCCCTTTAAGCTCTGAGGCGGATTGGCCGGGCAAAGCACGACGAGGAAAGCGCACGCTTTCCCACTCGTGTCCGGACAGCAGGCCTGATAGGATTCGACGCTCACACATTCCAGAGCCCCATTTCCCCGCGCGGAACCCGAGGAGGAAGACATGCAACTCAAAGTCTCGCCGACGACTCGCAGCGAATGTTCAACCGAGGAGTGGCAGGCGCGTGTCGACCTCGCCGCGGCTCATCGTCTCGCTTATATGCACGGGTTTCACGAGGGCATCTTCAATCACTTGACGCTTACCGTGCCGGGTCGGAACGATCGCTATTACCAAATCCCGTTCGGTCTGCATTGGTCGGAAGTGAAGGCCTCGACCTTCATGGAAGTGGGCTACGACGGCAAGGTCAAGCGCGGCGCCGGCGATGTCGAGCAATCGTGCTTCTGCATCCATATGCCGATTCACCGCGCGCTTCCGAAAACGGCGGCGGCCGTGTTTCACACCCACATGCCCTTTGCGAGCGCGCTGACGCGTTTGGAAGATCCGCGCATCAAGGACATCGGCCAGACCGAAGTCGGCATGAGCATGAAGGTCGCCTACGACGACGAATACGACGGCCCTGCCTTCACGACGGACGAAGGTGAACGGCTCGCCAAAGTCATCGGTGACAAGGGAATTCTGTTCATGGCCAACCACGGGGTGACCACCGTCGGTGAAGGCGTCGCGCAGGCTTACGACCGGCTCTATTACATCGAGCGTGCGGCCCAGGTGCAGATCTACGCAATGTGGACGGGGCAACCGTTGAAAAAGCTGCCGGAAAAGATCGTCCAGAAGACGAAGCAGACTTACGGCGGTGGCGATATGCCCCGCTACGACCCGCCGCCCGCGCAACGTCACTTCGACGCTTTGAAGCGCATTCTCGACCGTGAAGGGTCCGATTACGCTGAATGATGACGACCGGTCAGCGATTTTCGGTCGATCGAAAGATCAAGTCGACCTCTCCCACAATGGGCTTAGGCTCATTTGTTGGAGAGGTCGCTCTCACGGGCCATGCGCTCGAATGTTTCGGAAATACCTTTGATCCGATAGAGGTTCTGGCCGTCTTCCGGCGGCAGAAGGCGTACGACTTTGTATTCGCGAGACGAGGCCTGCATCGCCATTTTCGCGGGCGTGAAATTCACGACCTGTCCCACTTTGTACTTGTGTAGCGCTGCCATGCGGCCATTCTCCTATGACGTGTGTCATGCCAATATCGTCGACGGCGCAGCCTTGCAGGGCATGCTCTGCGGGCGCTAAGCGTTATTCGCCACGCAAACCCATGCGCGACAGAAAGCAATTCGACTTCCCGGTTTCTTGAACGGCGAACCTCGCCTGTTCAGCGTGCGTGACCTCGAGATTCGGGATCGAGATCATCGTCGCCTCGATGCGTCTCGACCTCGCCTGACGAAAAATAAAATGGTTCGACCGCAGGCATGCCCGACCGGACGTGTTGCAACAATACACTAATTTCTGATCGTCGGCACACGATTCGCCACAGACGGCCTTTTTGCCCTTTCTGACCGGCCCAGGCACGGTGGCCCGCGAGTCGAGGCCCTATCCCCGTGTGATGAGAACAAAGAAAGAATTAACGGAGGCATGCGGTTTCCGCATATCTGATTCGGCAGCATTGTGCGTTGCACAACGCGCTCGGCGCGCGCATTTTAACGACTAGGCGAACCGAGCGGAATCGGTTCAATGCGAGGAACAGACAATGACTATTCATGGAGCCGCCCCGAGCCTCATTCCGAGCGTTGGAGTCGAGATCCATCAAGGCTGGATTGGGAAATTGACCAACATCGTCAACGCGCTGACAGTCGGACGGGCTGCGAAGCAAGCCTATGATGCAGAGGTCGCTCGTGGCGCCGACCCCGCCAAGGCAGTGCGCCGGGTTTTCGACCGCGCAGCCTGAAGCGAAAGGCGTTTTCTGACGCCGCTATCTGCGAAATCAAAAGCCGCGTCGGCTTCCCGACGCGGCTTTCTTTTGTTCTGGGTGACGAGGCGTGTCGTTCAGTCGTCCTTTTTGCGTCGCGGCACGCTGGGCACTGCGCTGGACGGACGCCCTGAATCCTTTTTGGGTCCGGAGAGTGTTTTCTTCGGAGGCGCGGCCACGAGGGCCTCGCTCACTTCTTCCAGTTCGTCCTCTTCGTCTTCCCGCGACTTCGGCTTCTTGCTCGGATCGGCCGGCAGATACAAGAAGGCGAGTTTGCGTGCCTCACCTTCGCCTTCCGTCGAAATTCGAACGACGCCGCCATGCTCGAGCTTGCCAAACAGCAATTCCTCCGCGAGCGGCTTTTTGATGTGCTCCTGGATGACGCGCGCAAGCGGACGCGCGCCGAATTTCTCGTCGTAGCCCGTCTCCGCGACCCAGGCCGTCGCCTCCTCAGTCATCTCGATCGTGACGCCACGATCGGCAAGCTGCGCCTCGAGCTGGAAGATGAACTTTTCGACGACCTTGGTGATGACTGATGGGGGCAGCCCGTTGAAGGGGATCACCGAGTCGAGTCTGTTGCGGAATTCGGGCGTGAACATGCGATTGATCGCTTCTTGATCGTCGCCTTCGCGCTTGGACCGGTTGAAGCCGATCGCTGCTTTGGCGAGGTCGGAGGCGCCCGCATTCGTCGTCATGATCAAAATGACGTTGCGGAAATCGACCTGCTTGCCGTTGTGATCGGTCAGCTTGCCGTGATCCATCACCTGCAGAAGGATATTATAGAGGTCGGGATGGGCCTTTTCGATTTCGTCGAGCAGAAGAACACTGTGCGGATGTTGGTCGATGCCATCCGTCAGCAGGCCGCCCTGATCGAAGCCGACATATCCCGGAGGCGCGCCGATCAGCCGCGAGACCGTGTGCTTTTCCATATATTCGGACATGTCGAAGCGCAGCAGCTCGATGCCCATCAAAGCGGCGAGCTGCTTGGCGACTTCGGTCTTACCGACGCCGGTGGGGCCCGAAAACAGATAGGAGCCGATCGGCTTTTCGGGCTCGCGTAAACCAGCGCGCGCCAGCTTGATGGCGGACGACAGTGCGGAGATTGCGGAATCCTGGCCGAAGACGAGGCGTTTAAGATCCTTTTCGAGATTGGACATGACCTCGGAATCGGACTTGGACACGGTCTTTGGAGGAATCCGCGCCATCGTTGCGACGGTGGCTTCGACCTCTTTGACGGTGATCTTCTTCTTGCGCTTGCCTTCCGGCACCAGCATTTGCGAGGCGCCCGTTTCGTCGATGACGTCGATCGCCTTGTCGGGCAGCTTGCGGTCGTGAATGTATTTCGCCGACAGCTCGACAGCCGCCTTGATCGCCTCGTTCGTGTATTTGAGTTTGTGAAATTCCTCGAAATAGGGCTTGAGGCCCTTCATGATCTCGATGGAGTCCTCGATCGTGGGCTCTTTCACGTCGATTTTCTGGAAGCGACGCACGAGCGCGCGATCCTTCTCGAAATGCTGGCGATATTCCTTGTAGGTGGTCGACCCGATGCACCGCACAGCGCCCGACTGGAGGGCGGGTTTGAGGAGATTGGACGCGTCCATAGCGCCGCCCGATGTTGCGCCGGCGCCGATGACGGTGTGGATCTCGTCGATGAAGAGGATCGCACCGGGATAGTTCTCGATCTCTTTCATCACGGCTTTGAGGCGCTCCTCGAAGTCACCGCGATAGCGCGTGCCAGCGAGCAGGGTGCCCATGTCGAGCGAGAAGATCGTGGCGTCTTTGAGGACTTCCGGCACTTCGCCGCGCACGATCTTGCGGGCAAGCCCCTCGGCGATGGCCGTCTTGCCAACACCTGGATCGCCAACGAACAACGGGTTGTTCTTTGACCGGCGGCAGAGCACTTGGATGGTGCGCAGCACTTCGGTTTCACGCCCGATGAGAGGGTCGATGCGACCGTCGCGCGCCTTTTTGTTCAGGTTCACGCAGTAGTTGTTGAGCGCATCCACCTGTTTCTTCTCCGAGCCGCCCTCACCGCTACTGTTTTCGTCGTCGACACCGCGAACGCTCTTGGGCTCGCTCATGCCGGCACGCTTGGCGATGCCGTGGCTGACGTACTGTACGGCGTCGAACCGCGTCATCTCCTGCTCCTGCAGGAAAAATGCGGCATGGCTCTCACGCTCGGCGAAGATCGCGATGAGCACGTTGGCGCCTGTCACTTCTTCGCGACCCGATGATTGGACGTGCACGACTGCACGATGAATGACGCGCTGAAAGCTCGTCGTCGGCTGCGCATCGGACGACCCCTTGCGCACCAGACTGTCGAGCTCGGTGTCGAGATATTCGGTGATCCGACGACGCAGCTGATCGACATCGACATTGCAGGCGCGCATGACGGCGGCCGCGTCGCGGTCGTCACTCAGCGCCAGAAGCAAATGCTCGAGCGTGGCGTACTCGTGATGCCGCTCATTGGCGAACTCGAGGGCGCGGTGCAGGGCCTGTTCCAGGCTTTGCGAGAAGGATGGCATCACGCCCTACTCCTTTTCCATGGTGCATTGCAGTGGGTGTTGATGCTGGCGCGCAAAATCCATCACTTGCGTCACC
>JANOKV010000469.1:0-1555 GCA_031419415.1 Hyphomicrobiales bacterium
GCGCCGAGCCGCAGCGCGCCCAGACGATCGCGTTCACGGCGGCCTATGCCGAGATCGAATCGACTTACCTCGTGCCAGCCGGGTCGCCGATCAAGACCATTGCCGATGTCGACAAGCCCGGCGTCCGCATCTCGGTGACCGGCCGCAGCGCCTACGGCCTCTGGCTCGAGAACAACATCAAACATGCCACGTTGGTGCGCACGGATACGCTCGACAGCTCCCTCGGTCAGTTCATCAACCAGAAGCTCGAGGTCCTGGCTGGCCTGCGGCCGCGCTTGCTCACCGATGTCGAGAAGGTGCCGGGTGGGCGCATCCTGGACGGCCAATTCTCGGCCGTGCAGCAGGCCGTCGGCACGCCGAAGAAAAACACGCAGGCGGCTGCGTTCCTGACGGCCTTCGTCGAGGAGGCCAAGCGCACCGGCCTCGTGGCGCGCTTCATCGCCAAGCACAACGTCAACGGCTTGTCGGTGGCGCCATTGACCTGACGCGCCGCGCCGCCGCCGGCGACATATTCCACGCCAACCACGGTTGTCGTCGCCATCGACGATCGGCCGAAGACAGTCATCGTTCACCTGAAAGGACACGAAAGTCATGAAGTTCTATTTCAACGGTTCGCCCAATCCGACGAAAGTCGCGCTATTCCTCGAAGAGGCCGGCGTCGCCTACGAGCCCGTGCCGGTTGATGTGCGCAAGGGCGACCAGTTCGATCCTGCGTTCCTGAAGATCAACCCCAACGCCAAGGTGCCGGCGCTGGTCGATGGCGCGACGACCGTGTTCGACAGCAACGCCATGCTGCTCTATCTCGGCGAGAAGACGGGCAAGTTCATGCCAGCTGCCGCCGCGCGCGGCGACATGCTCTCATGGCTGATGTTCGTGGCGACGGGTGTTGGTCCCTTCTCGGGTCAGGCCGTGCATTTCAAACACTTCGCGCCGAAGGATCACGACCACGGCTACGCCAATGAGCGCTATCAATACGAGGCCATGCGCCACTACAAAATCATCGACGCGCATCTCGCCACGAACACGCACATGGTCGGCGGCGTCTACAGCATCGTCGACATGGCGCTGTGGGGCTGGGCGCGCATGATCCCCTTCATCCTGGGCCCCGATGCCTTCGCTCAGCTTCCCAACCTGAAGCGTCACCATGACGAGATCACGGCGCGCCCGGCGGCGGTGCGGGCCGTCGCCCTGAAGGACAAGTTCACGTTCAAGACCGACATGGACGCCGAAGCGCGCAAGAACATGTTCCGCCATATCGCGGGCGCAGCCTGAGCGAAGCCCTCGTGTTCAACGCTGCTCGGGTGCGGGCGGCAGAACACGGGGTGGCGCCGGCGTTGGCCCGATGGTCGGGGACGGGGGTGTTGCGCTTTTCTGCGGCGGCCTCGACGGTGGCGTGCTCACCGGTTCCGGAATGCCGATGGTCGGGGGTTCGGGTTTTCGGCCCGCTGTGGGTTCGCGGCCGATCAGGCGGGAATAGTGAGCCTCGAGGCGCGTCGTCCATTGCCCTGCGACGTCGGGTCTGACGACCCAGACGGCGATGGCGAGGATCAAAACC
>JANOKV010000470.1:0-4036 GCA_031419415.1 Hyphomicrobiales bacterium
CGCACACTCCAACTTGCGAGGCTGCCCGCCATGACCCTTCCGCTTGTGAGCCGCGCCCGTCTCGTGGAGATCATCAAGGCTCGGTCGGTCGAAACAGGCCGTGAATTCAAGCTCGCTTCGGGCCGCATGTCGGACTTCTACTGCAATCTCAAGCCAACCATGATGGACCCCGAGGGCGCCTACCTCATCGGCGCTCTCGTCGCCGACGCAATTGCACCCGGTGAGGCCGATCTGGTCGGTGGCCTGGAAATGGGCGCGGTTCCAATCGCCACGGCCATCTCCGTCATGAGTTTCGCGCGTGGGCGGCCGTTGCCAGCGTTCTTCGTGCGCAAGGCCGCCAAGGAGCACGGCACGCGCAGCATCATCGAGGGATTGAACCGAGGCGCGACGCTCGCCGGCAAGCGGGTCGTCATCGTCGAGGACGTGACGACGACGGGGGGGTCATCGGCCAAGGCCATCGAGGCCGTGCGAGCCGACGGCGCAATCGTCGCCCGCGTCATCACCATCGTCGATCGCCAGGAGGGTGCCGCCGACACGTTCCGCGCTCTGGGCGCGCCCTTCACGGCGCTCATCACGGCGGCGGAACTGCGGTGAAGTGAAGGCACTCGAACGAGCTCGAGCGCGCGCCTCACACCGACAAATACTGCTCCACCAGTGCGGGCTCGCGCTCGAGCTCGGCCATGCTGCCGGACCACCTGATGTGTCCGCTCTCGAGAAGGTAGGCGCGGTCGGCGATAGCGCGGGCGACGTGTACGTTCTGCTCCGACACGATGAGGCCCACGCCGCGCTGGCGCAACAGGCGCAAAGCGGCAACGATGCCCTCCAGAATAACGGGCGCGAGCCCTTCCGAGGGTTCGTCGAGCAGGATGCAGCGTGGGTTGCCCATCAGCGTCCGCGCCAGCGTCAGCATTTGCTGTTCACCACCCGACATGAGCGCCGCCAACCGATGCTGCATCGCGCCCAGATTGGGAAACAACTCGAACAGCTCAGCCGGCGTCCACGCTTTGCCGTCGCGCGCCGGCAGCCGACCGACCGCCAGGTTCTCGAGCACCGTCAAGCCGCCGAACACTCGCCGATCCTCCGGCACCCAGCCCAACCCCAGGCGCGCGATGCGATGCGTGGAAAGATCGTCGATGCGCGCGCCGTCGAATGCAATCGCGCCCCGCCGTTCGACCTCGAGGCCCATGATCGCTTTCAAAGTGGTGGATTTTCCAGCCCCGTTGCGACCCAGCAGCACGACGGCTTCCCCCGCTTCGACCGTCAGTGAAACTCCATAGAGAACCTGCGCGCGACCATACCAGGCGTCGAGTGCGGAAATGTCGAGAAGACCCATAGCTGTCCGCCTCACTCCCGCCCCTTCTCCGCGCCGGAAAGCCCGTGTCCGAGGTAGACCTCGCGCACATGGCGGTCGGCGCGCACCGCCTCGGGACTGCCCGATGCGATGATCTCGCCACGGTTCATGACCAGCACGCGCGTCGCATGGCCAAACACCACGTCCATGTCGTGTTCGGTGAAAAGCACAGCCGTCTGCCGATCGCGGGCGATGCGGGCGACGAGCGCCATCAGGGCGCGGCGCTCGACCGGCGCCATTCCAGCCGTCGGTTCATCGAGCAGCAGCAGGCGCGGGCGGTTGGCGAGCGCCATTGCAAGTTCGACACGCTTGAGATCGCCATACGCGAGCAGGCCACACGTGCGCTGCGCCGCCGCCGCCATCCCTACCTCGTCGAGCAGGGCCAGCGCTTCGCCCTCGAGATAGCGCGCCGCACCGCGCCAGAGTGACCACGCCCGATCGCGCGACATGAGGGCGACGGCGATATTCTCCGCGATTGTCATGGAGGAGAACGTCGCCGTGATTTGGAACGTCCGCCCTACGCCCAACCGCCACAGCGCCCGCGGGGCCATGCCCGTCACGTCGCGCCCGTCGAGCCGAACCCGGCCCTGATCCGGGATCAACTGTCCGTTGACCACGTTGAACGTCGTCGTCTTGCCCGCGCCGTTGGGGCCGATGAGCGCCACCAGTTCGCCGGCGGCGACGTGGAACGATGCCGCCACCAGGGCGGGAAATCCGTCGAACGATTTGGCGATGGCGTCGATCGCGAGAATGGGGACGCTCACGGTGCGCCGCCTGACGTCGCCGGCCGCAGCCGTCGGCGCAAAGTGCCCACGACCCCCTGCGGAAACAGCACGCACAACGCGATGATCGACAGCCCGAGCACCGCCTGCCAGTAGACGATGGAGCGGGTAATGGTGTCGGCCAGCAAGGTCAACACCGCAGCCCCCACCACCGCGCCCGCGATGGTGTTCAGTCCTCCCAACAGCACCATGACGAGGGCATCGACCGAGCGCGGGATCGAGGCGACATCGGGCGATAGAGAGCCTTTCGAGAACACATAGAGCGCCCCGCCTAATCCCGCCAACGCGCCTGCCACGACGAACGCGGTCCATTGCATGCGCCGCACATCGATGCCCAGCGCCTCGGCCCGCAAGGGGGAATCGCGCGAGGCCCGCAGCAGGTAGCCGAATGGCGTATGGACGAGCCGCCACGCAAACAGCAGCGCAGCCGCCACGGTGGCGAGCGTGAAGAGATAGTAGGTGGTCTTCGAAGCCAGCACGGCGGGAGGCCAGATACCGACGAGCCCGTTACTGCCACCCGTGACCGAATTCCACTGAAAGGCAATGGCCCAGACGATTTGTGCGAACGCCAGCGTCAGCATGGCGAGCGACACCCCGGCAGACCGCACCGCGAAATATCCAAACAGCATCGCCAATACAGCGGCAAACGATATCCCGGCAGCGAACGCGACGAGGAGCGGAGCGCCAGCCTTGGCGGCAATCGCCGCCGCATAGGCGCCGGCCCCCAGGTAGGCGGCGTGCCCGAACGACGTGATGCCCCCGGGGCCCATTAGTAAGCCGAGGCTGCCAGCAAACAGTGCGAACACCAGAATGTCGGTCGCCAACACCAGCGCGAAACGATCTGCGATCACAGGGGCCGCCGCCAACACCACCAAACCGCATCCAGCAATCACCAGGGCGCGCCGTGCAGGCGGCGGCATCGGCAGCAAATGCGCGGCAGCGATGCGCTGCGACGCCGGTTTGGCGCCAAGCAGGCCCCATGGGCGGAACACCAGCACGACGGCCATCACGATGAATTCGACGACGATGGTCAATTGGGTGAACGAGACCGTCAGCCCGAAGATCGTCGCCTCGCCGAGCCCGATGCACCAGGCTTTGACGACGCACACCAGAACGGCTGCGATATAGGCCCCTGAAATACTGCCCAATCCGCCCACGACCGTGACGACGAACACATCGGCGATGATCGACAGGTCGATGCCGAGGTTGGCCGGTTCCCGTGGCAGCGCCAACGCTCCGGCCAAACCCGCCAGAAATGAGCCCAGCGCAAAGACAGTCGTGAACAACAACGCCTGATTGACGCCCAGCGCGGCCGCCATATCCCGATCCTCGGTCGCGGCGCGAATGCGCGTCCCCCAATCGGTGCGCCGCAACAGCAGCGTGACGGCCACCAGGAAAACGGGACCAAGCAGCATCAACAGCAAGTCATACTCGGGAATGGGCTTGCCGAAGATCATGACCGCGCCCTTTAGTCCAGGCGCGCGCGGACCCAGAATGTCTTCGGGCCCCCAGATCCACAGAGCTGCGTCCTTGATGACCAGCACGAGACCGAACGTCGCCGTGAGTTGTAATAACTCAGGGGCTGCATAGATGCGGCGCAGGATCACCAATTCGACCACCACGCCGATCACCGCCACGATCCCGGCCGCGAGCAAGGCGCCGCCCCAGAAGCCCAGCACGCCACCCCCCATTTTCGCGTAGAGGGTCACTGCAATGTAGGCTCCCAGCATCGTGAACGAGCCGTGCGCGAAATTCACGACGCGCGTCACGCCGAAGATCAACGTCAGCCCCAGCGCCACCAGAAATAGCAACGACGCGCTGGCAAGCCCGTTGAGCGTCTGGATCACGAAGGAGGCGAGCATATCAACCCTTGAAATGACGCCGCATCAGCGGTCTCGCCCCC
>JANOKV010000471.1:0-3936 GCA_031419415.1 Hyphomicrobiales bacterium
CCTCCGTCACAAAGCGGCGGCCGATTCTGCTCTGGGCGGTATGGGCACGACCTGCGTCGGCCTTGCCGTGGGCCAAGACGGCGCCCATTGGATCAGTGTCGGCGACAGTCCGCTGTGGCTGTTTCGCGGTGGCCGTTTGGAACGCCTGAATGACGACCACTCGCTGGCCCCGCTGCTCGATAAACTGGCGGCTGAGGGCAAGATGGACCCCAACGCTGCCGCCAACGATCCCCGACGCCATCATCTGCGCTCGGCGGTGACGGGCGAGCCCCTCAACCTCATCGACGCCTCGGGCGAGCCCCGTCCTCTCGCGGCTGGAGATCTGCTCGTGCTGGCGAGCGATGGCGTGTTGACACTTTCCGAACTCGAAATTCGAGACGTGATCTTGGCGAGCGCCCCCGACCGACCCGACGCCATCGCGAACAACCTGCTTGCTGCTGTTCTCGACGTCGGCGAACCACACCAAGACAACATCACGCTCGTCATCATCCAGGCTCACATCTGACGCCGAGCGGACCCGGGCGGGCCTACAGCGGTTTCAACCCCGCCTCGATTTCACGTCGCCGCGACTCGAGAAATGGCGGGAGGGATAGCCCTTCGCCGAGCGTTTCGATGGGCTCGTCGACCGCAAATCCTGGTCCATCCGTCGCGATCTCGAACAGTATTCCGCTGGGCTCTCGGAAATAGAGGCTGCGGAAATAATAGCGGTCGACGGGACCGCTGGAGCGCATTGCGAGACTTTGCAACCGGTCGGCCCAGGCCGCATAATCGACATCGGTCGTGCGAAAGGCGACGTGGTGCACGCCGCCCGCACCCGGCCGCGCCGCTGGTGAACCAGGCTCCACAGCGACATGCAGCTCGGCACCGGGGCCATCCCCGCCCATCTGATAGACTTGGGTGCGCCCGGTCCCGTTCTCACCCGATGCGTAGTCGCGCACGCGCGTCATGTTCATGACGTCTGTGAGCACACGGTCGGTCGGCGTGAGGTCCGCAACGCTGATCGTCACTGGCCCAAGTCCGCGAATCTGATGCGCCACCGGAACGGGACTGCGCTCCCAGGGATGCCCCTCGTCTGTGCTGTCGGCAGCCGTCAGGCAGAACCGCTGGCCTTCCGCATCTTCGAAATCCAATGTCGAGCGTCCATCCCGCGCGCTGATTGCGCCGTGCGTCACGTCGCTGGCGCGAAACCGCTCTTGCCACCACGCGAGGCTGTCGCCAGACGGAACCCACAAACCCGTCCGCGAAATGCTCCGTGTGCCACGGCGCTCGGGCGCTGAGGGCCAGACGAAAAACGTCATGTCGGTTCCGGGTGAGCCCGCACCGTCGGCGTAGAACAGATGATAGGCGGACACGTCATCCTGGTTGACGGTTTTCTTGACCAGCCGCAGGCCCAGAATGCCGGTGTAGAAAAGATGATTGGCATGGCTGTCGGCGGTGACCGCCGTGACGTGATGGATCCCGCCGAGGTGGAGTGTGCCCGCCTGATCTGCCGTCATTGCCATGTGCTCCTGCGTTGCTCTACGCCCCATTGCGCAAATAACGACGACGCCGTCATTCCGGTTGCGCTCACCTTCGTTCTGGCCGCATCTGGTGCCAATCGGTCACTTGCTGGAACGCGTGGCCGGCGCGCAAAAGCATCGGCTCGCGCCACCAGGCGCCCTCGAGTTGCAGCCCCAAGGGCAGCCCATTGCGCGACCGGCCATTGGGAACGGACAGTCCGGGCAGACAGCCGAATGCGCCGCAATAAGTGTTTTTTGTCACCGACAGCGTCGCCGTTTGCAGAGACTTGCCATCTTCGATCGGCGGCGGCTCGTCGATGAGCGTCGGCGACGCGATGACATCGACGGTCTGGAATACGCCGGCCAGCGTGCGTTGCCAGCTTTCGCGCGCCCGCACGGCGCGCGCATAGTCACGGCCCGTGTAAGCAAGTCCCGTCTTCATTCGCTCGAGCGTCATCGCGCCCCACTTCGCTTCGTCCTGCATCCGGTCGGCGTGCAAATGACACGCGTCGGAGTAGATCATCGCCGCCGCTTCGTCCTGAAGGCTCTCGACGCCCGGCACCTCGATCTCGATGGCTTTGGCCCCGAGCGATTCCAGCACCCGGATCGCGGCGTGATAGGCGTCGACCACGTCGGCCGAACAGCCGTCGAGGTAAAAATTCTTCGGCACGCCGATGCGCAGCCCCGCGATACCGTCTGCGAGCGTCGGCAGAAAATTCTCGAGGCCGCGTTCCTGCGAGGTCGGATCTTTTGGATCGTACCCGGCGATGACGGCGAAGATCAGCGCGCATTCCGCAGCCGTTCGCGCCATCGGTCCGACCGTATCGTGCGAGGCGCTGACCGGCAGACAGCCGTGGTTCGACACGCGACCATGCGTCGGGCGCAACCCCGTGATGCCGTTGATCGCCGCCGGCAACCGGATCGATCCACCGGTATCCGTGCCGATGGCCGCTTCCGCCATCCCCGTCGCCACCGCGATGCCGGACCCGCCACTGGACCCGCCCGGCACGCGTGCGAGATCATACGGGTTTCGCGCCTGACCGATCACCAGGTTGTGCGAGCGGATGCCGAACGCGACCTCGTGCATGGTCGCTTTGCCGACCATGATGGCGCCGGCCCGCTCGAGCTTGCCGACGATCGTGGCGTCGGCATTGGGTCGATGGTTCTCGAAGAACAGCGACCCACTCGTCGTGCGCACGCCGGCCGTGTCGAGGTTGTCCTTGATGGCGATCGGCAGGCCATGCAGCAAGCCCAGCCATTGGCCGCGCGCCCGCGCCGCATCGGCAGCCTTGGCCTTGGCGCGCGCGGCTTCGGCCGTCACAGTCACGAATGCGTTCGTGGGGTCTTGCCAGACTCCGACCGCGTCGAGGCAAGCCTCGAGCCGTTGTTCGGCCGATTTTGCGACCGGCGCGGTGGTCGTAGGGGTGGTCATCCTGCAACTCCTCGGACTGCCATCGAGCAGCGGCCGACGATAGCAGCGAGGACCATCCCAGCCGAGCCCATTTCGCAGCTCGGCCGATCGCTTCAGATCATTTGCAGAGCGTCGCCTGCATCGTGCACTCGAACCCGAGGCCGCCCTTGGTGCAGCGCGTGCCGACCTTGCTCACCGCATACCCCGGCGCCGTGCCGATCTTGGCCCCCGACCCCATGAAGCTCGCCCAAGAGCCCCAGTCGGTCGCCTGCAGCACACCTTCCCACGCCTGGAACTTGGCGCCATCCTGGGTCGTATTGGTGCCACTCGCCGCCTTGTTGACGCACGTCTTGGCTTCGGCGGCGGTCAAACCGATCGACAGCATTGCCGCGATGGCGATTGCCACCGTTGAAGTTCTCGCGAGCTTCGGCATGGAGCCCTCCTGGAGGTTGCGAGGTGGGAAAACATTCACCTCGATCTCCTTTCAATGCCGCAAGCGCAGCGCCGCCGCCAATCACGTCCGTGCATGGCGTCGCTTTTTCCCCAATTCTGTTGCGTGCGGGGCTCAGGAGTGCGCCACCCAGATCAATAGGTCGCGAAAATCCGTGCGATCTCGACGGGGTCCTTCGTTTTCGTCAGCGCCAGCGCCAGCAGAATGCGCGCTTTCTGCGGGGTGAGATTGTCGGCCGAAAGGAAGCCAGCCTTGACGATTTTGCTCGAGTTGAACGTGCGCCCCGACCCCGCCCGCGACGAGATGACGACGGTCACGCCGGCCGCCACCGCAGCCTGCGCGGCTTCCATCTCGGCCGGCGCCAGCATGCCCGGCGCGAACGCCGCCATCACGAGCCCCTTGGCGCCGGCGGCGACGAACGCCCGCGTCGCCGCCCCATCGTTGCCCGCATAAGAATAGGCAATGTCGACACGTGGCAGGCTGTCGAGGCCGCGAATATCGAACTCCGTGTCGGGGGCGCCCTTGCGGATCGGCCGTCGATAGAACGTCAGCGCATCGCCGTCGGCTTGACCGAG
>JANOKV010000472.1:0-5687 GCA_031419415.1 Hyphomicrobiales bacterium
CTCACGTGCGGGGCGCTTGTCCATCTGCTTCATCTCGAACTCGTTTGTGGTGTGCGAACCATGCCGGCTCAACCGGCCTCCCCCAAGATCGTTGCCCTGGCCTTGTGTTCGCCGCTGGCGTGAATGTCGCGAACCAGCCCCGTCAGCATCTCCCGCTCGGCGGCATTGCGCACCGGGATCGAGAACTCGCAATTGGTGACGACGTCGCCGAACCGTTCGACGAGCTTCTTGCCGATTTCCGCGTAGGTGCCCACGACGACGAACTGGTGCAGGACATCGTCAGAAATCAGCTTGGGGAGTTCTTCCCAGTGCTGCGAGCGGGATAGAAGTTTGGCCTCGTTGACGAGATCGGCGAGGCCGTGATGGGCGAAGGCGCGGATATAAGCGGGCGTGGAGGCGTAGAAGGCAATGCGGGCGCGCGCATCGCGGATCTTGTCCTGCAATTCTTCTTCGGTGCTGGCCGCCGCAATCAGCGGTTTCATCGCAACCTTGAAGTGGGCGAGGGGGCGCCCGGTCTTCTCGGCCCCAGCGCGCACGGCGGGCAACATCACCTCGGCGATATAGGCCGGTGTGCAAACGGGATGTGGCCGGATGCCGTCGGCGACTTCTCCGGCCACGCGGCTCATAATCGGATTCACCGCTGCGATGTGAATGGGGATATCGGGGTGCGCGATGGGCCCCGGATCAAACAGCGGCACCATCAGGTTGAGCTTGTAGTAATCGCCTTGGTAATTCAGCGCCGTGCCGTTCTGCCAGCAGTCCCAAACCGCGCGCACGGCATTGATATAGTCGCGCATCCACGGACCAGCCGGATGGGCGGCCATACCGAAGCGGCGCTCGATGTGGGCCTTGACTTGGGGGCCGAGCCCCAGCGTGAAGCGACCAGCGGATAATTTTTGCAGCGTCCACGCGCTCATCGCCATCACGGTCGGACTGCGCGGAAAGGCGATCGTCACCGCTGTGCCGACGTTCAACCGGGTCGTGGCCTGGGCGGCCAGCGCCATGATCACGAAGGGGTCGTCCTTCGTCTCTTCGGTCATCAAGCCGTCGTAGCCCAGCGCTTCGACGAGTTTTGCCTGTTCCCCGATCGTGGTGATGTCGAGGGGTGTGCTCGGCGCCCGCAGACCGGGATCGACTTTGCCGAGGGGCAGGAGTGTTTCGAGCTGCATTCAATCCTGCTCTCGGAGTTGAGGGGGGGCATCGAGCGCGATCGTCTGACCACGGAACTCGGCTACGATGAGGTCATCGCGTGTTGTGACCCGCACATCATAGATGGTCTTGCGGCGGGTGCGATGTCTCTCGGTGGCGCGGGCCGTGAGGGGGGCATCCAGCCCGACATCGGAATCGAAGGCGATATCGCACATCTGCGCGACGGCTATTTGGCCGTGCGAGCACGAGGCGAACGCCATAGCCGAATCCGCCAACGAGAAAATATAGCCACGATTGCAAACGCCGCCCGGCCCCAGCATCGATGCGGTGACCGTCATCGACAAGACCGCCTCGCCGGGCGTCACGCTGTCGAGCGCCATGCCCATACCCCGGCTCGCCGGATCGGCGGCCCACATGCGGTCGGCGCAGGACTTGGCCAGCTGTCGCTCGGCTTCGGAATAGGACATGGGGCCTGACCGTGTGTATCCCTGGGATGGTGGGTTCGCGCGCCAATGGCGCGATTGCGGCGTCTTTGAAACCTAGCAGATCCGGCGCGAGCGTCGAGCGTGTCCAGGATCGGGTTTCGGCGGCGGCTTCCATCTGCGGCTTCAGATGACTAAACTGGGCGGCGAGCGATCCGTCCGGTGGGGATCGATAGGGGTTCGGCAGGAGGAGACGACGCAATGAAGTTCGGGATATTCTACGAATTGCAGATCCCGCGGCCTTGGGAGGCCCACAGTGAGCTGAAACTATTCCAAGATGCCCTCGACCAAGTCGAGATGGCCGACGGGTTGGGGTACGATTATGCCTGGGAGGTCGAGCACCACTTCCTCGAGGAATATTCACATTCGTCGTCTCCGGCCGTGTTTCTGGGTGCGGCGAGCCAGCGCACAAAGCGCATTCGGCTCGCGCATGGCATCCTCCAGCTCACCACCAATCATCCGTCGAAAGTTGCCGCTCACGTCGCCAACCTCGATCTTGTCAGTCGCGGTCGGGTGGAATTCGGGATGGGCGAGAGCGCGTCGTCGACCGAACTCGAACCGTTTGGCGCGACCTATGAGACCAAGCGTGACATCTGGGAAGACGCGGTTCGCTGCCTGATTCCGATGTTTCGCGACGAGCCGTGGGAATACAACGGCCCACACTTCCAGTTTCCCTATCGCAATGTCGTGCCCAAGCCGCTGCAGAAGCCCCATCCGCCGTTGTGGGTCGCATGCTCGCAGCTCGATACGATCGAGTACGCTGGCCGGCGCGGCATGGGAGCATTGGGCTTTCAGTTCGTCTCGGCGGATGCGGCCCAGGCTTGGGTGCATGCCTATTACAACGCCATCACCAAACGGCTCGATAAACTGTGTGACTACCAGATCAATCCCAACATCGCGCTCGTCTCCTATTTCATGTGCGCCAAGACGGACGAGGAAGCGCGGCAGCGCGCGGAAGGCTTGACCTTCTTCCAGTTCGCGTTGCGGTTTTATGGCGCGAGTCCGACTCGGGAACGTCCCCGTGCGGGCACCGTCGATGTTTGGGCGGAATTCCAGAAGTGGAAGAACGCCAATCCCGATCTCGTCGACAAGGCGCTACGTGGCGGCCTCGTGGGCTCACCGGATACGATCCGCAAGAAATTGCGCAAATTCGAAACCAGCCATGTCGACCAAATCATCCTGCTCAACCAAGCCGGTAAAAACACACACGAGCATATCTGCGAGTCGCTCGAGTTGTTCGCCAAAGAGGTCATGCCCGAGTTCCAAGCTCGCGAGGGCCTGAAGGATCAGTGGAAGCAGTCGGTCCTGAGACGCGAGCTGATTCTCGACGAGATCGACACCACGCCCCATAAGGACCGCTACGGCAAGACCTTGGCAAGTGTTGGACCAGTTGCCCTGGCCGCGACCGCCGCTGAGTAAAAGGCTCAATTCAAGGTATTGGTATAATTAACCATATCCACGGCCGCTCATGGCATGAGCGGCCGTTTTTTGTTTATCTCATCACCACGAGATCGCGACAGGGACGCGGTTGCTTAGGTGACTGAACACGGTTTAGTGATTTGAAGACGGACCGTTCCGTTGCTAATATTCCTGCAACAGAACAACCGCAGTCGACGACAGCGAAGATGCTGGAGTCAGGTCCTCACGGGAGAGCGTCATGAGAATACTGAACACCCTTTTGGCCGCCACGGCAGCAGCCAGCACCATGGTCATCACAATCGACGCTGCCGACGCACAATCGCGCAACGGCGGTAATCGCTCTTTTGGAGGTGGCTCGTCGATTGCTCGCGCCCCGGGTGGCGGCGGCAGCGCCGCTCTACGCCAGTCGGCCAATCCCGGCGCTCGTCAATCGGTCGCCAACCGTTCGGCCTCCGGCCCCGGGTCGCGCGTCGGCCAACAGCAGTTCAACCAGCGCCAACAGCAGGCGACGACACGCCAGAGCGGCGTGAACACCCAGCAGGGGAACCGCCGTCCTGGCGTCGGAAACCAGCAGGCCAACAACGGTCAGCCGGGCAATCGCGGTCCGGCCGCCGGCAACCAGCAGGCCAATAATGGCCAGCCGGGCAATCGCGGCCCCGCCGCCGGCAACCAGCAAGGCAACCAAGGTCAGCCAGGCGCCAGTGCACGTCCCTTGGCTCCGGAGCTGCGCAGCGGCCTCGGCGCGGGTGGAGGTTCGTTCGGCCGTCACAATGCGTTGCCGGTTCATCGGGCCGTCGCCGCGCACGGTCACCAGAGCGGCCGCAGCGGACTACCTTTGGCGCTGACGCCCAAGCACACCCTGCACAAGGCGGTTCACGCCAACCTGCACCACAGCTACCGCCCCTTCGTACAGCGGCACTGGAAGCGCGCCTTCTTCTGGATCGCCGTCGCCGGCATCGGCTACGTCACCGTCCCCGAGTTCGGTTATGACAAGTTCCTGACCTACGTCGAGCGCGATGAACCCGATTACGCCGGCGCCGCGCGCTGGCTGAACGAATGCGCGGTGATCGAAGAAGGACACGACGTTCCCCGCGTGACGCCGCCCGCCAAGGTTGTGCCCCAAGCGATCGTCGCTGTGGCGCCCGACACCAAGTACGATGATCGCTTCGACCGCTTCGTCAATCGCCGCTGGAGCACCACCTACGTCTGGATCATGGTTCCCCGCGTCGGCAACGTGACGGTCCCGCAGACTATTGCACCCCAGATCGAGCAGATGCTCGGCGGCAACCCGCCGAACTTCGACGCCGCACTGGCGATGATGGAAGAAGCCGCCGCTGCCGACACGGTGGTCGCCGAAGCCCCGCAGGTGGAATCGCCGACGGCGCAGCAATAAGCCATCGACACGCACAGTATTGCAAAGAGCCCGGGCGCCATCGCACCCGGGCTTTTCTGCGTCCGGCCGGCATTTCGGTGTACCGCGCCGTCGCACAGCTCTGGCTTCCATGTCCAGACAAACCGTGTAGTCTTTCGCCAGAGGGGCTCTCCGAGAGCCGGATCGACGGCATCGCGTGGTCCATCGGCAGCCCCCGTGTTCGGGAGGAGAAATTTCATGGCCAAGATCGACGGCGCCAAGCTGATGGCGCAGAGCTTGAAGCAGCAGGGCGTGGATTACATGTTCGGGATCGTCGGCTTTCCCGTGCAGCAGATCGCGGCCGAGGCCCAGAAGGCCGGCATCAAATATATCGGAATGCGCAACGAGCAGTCGGCGTCCTACGCCGCCCATGCCGTCGGCTACCTCACGGGCCGCCCCGGCGCTTGCCTCACCGTGTCGGGCCCCGGCGTCGTCCACATGCTGGCTGGCCTCGCCAACGCACAACAGAATTGCTGGCCGATGATCGGCATCGGCGGCGCATCACCGTCGTATCAGAACGGCATGGGCGGCTTCCAAGAGGAACGCCAAGTGCAGATCGCGTCGCCGTTCTGCAAATTCGCGCACGCCGTCGAGCATACGCATCGCATCCCGTTCTACGTCGAGATGGCCGTGCGTCAGTCGATTTACGGTCGCCCCGGCGCAACCTACCTCGATATGCCTGACGACATCATCAAGGGCCAAGTCGAAGAGAGTGAACTCTACGTGCCCCCGCGCTCGCCCGAGCCGCCACGCATGCAAGCGATGGACGAGGATATCGGCAGGGCGCTCGCGGCGCTGCAAGCGGCGGAAAAACCCCTCGTGATCGTCGGCAAGGGGATGGCCTGGTCGCGCGCCGAGGGCGAGGTCCGCGCCTTCATCGAGCGCACCAAGTTACCGTTCCTCGCTTCGCCGATGGGCAAGGGTGTGCTCGACGATAACCACCCGCTGTCGGTCGGTGCGGCGCGCAGCCTCGCGCTCAAGGAAGCCGACGTCATCTTCGTGATGGGCGCGCGCCTCAATTGGATCATGCACTACGGCCAGCAGCCGCGCTTCAAGAAGGGCGTGCGCATCATCCAGCTCGACATCTCGCCCGAAGCGATCGGCCAGAACGTGCCGACGGAGGTGGCGTTGGTCGGCGACGGCAAGGCGATCGTGGGCCAGCTCAACACGGCGCTGCGCGACAAGCAGTGGTTCTACGCCGAGGGCACGCCTTGGAAGAAGGCCAT
>JANOKV010000473.1:0-5400 GCA_031419415.1 Hyphomicrobiales bacterium
GGGGGATCGGCGAAGACGAGGTCGACGCTCGATCGAGGGAGCTTGCGCAGCTCGGCGATGCACTCGCCTTGAAGCACGCGGTTGACGGGCACGCTGGATGCGGGGGCACGACGCTCGACCATGGACAGGAACTCTCGACTGACAGAACGCAACGATGAGGCAGGCGCAACCGTCGCGATGGCGCCGGTGACCTAGACACGAAGGTGACGACCCCTGGTTAACAAGCGGTGAACACCCGACCCAGATTGTCGCCTCAGCTCGACAGTGGCCCAAAATTGCGGCGAACGAACGTCGAACATTTCAGGCTGGACGCGCCACGCCCCCGGAACACATTGCGCCCGCCGACGTTGGCGCGAAAAGCATTCGAATGATGGAGCCTGTGATGTTCGTGGAAGCTCGAGATGGAACGCTGCTTTATTACACGGATTGGGGCAACGGACCGCCGATCGTATTGATTCATGGCTGGCCACTCAGCTCGGCAATGTGGGAATATCAAGCGTCGGCGCTCGTACAGGCGGGGCACCGGGTCGTTGCCTACGATCGCCGTGGGTTCGGTCGATCGGCACAGCCTTGGGATGGATACGACTACGACACGTTCGCAGACGATCTTGCGGCGGTGATCGAGGAACTCGATCTTCGCGAAGTCACGCTCGTCGGATTCTCGATGGGCGGTGGAGAAGTGGCGCGTTATCTGTCGCGTCATGGCCCGGATCGCATCGCGCGGGCCGTCTTGGTATCGTCGGTGACGCCGTTCCTGCTGGCTGCTCCCGACAATCCAGACGGTGTCGATCGCAGCGTCTTCGACGAGATGCTGCGAAGCCTGGGTGAGGATCGGCCGGCCTTTCTGTCGTCTTTCGGCAACACATTCTTCGGCACCAGCATGCTCGATTTTTCGGTTTCGAGCGAGATGATGGATTGGGCAAAGATGATCGCTCTGCAGGCCTCGCCCGCCGCCACGACCGCGTGCGTGCATGCCTTTTCCGAGACGGATTTCCGTCCCGACATGGCGGCATTTACCGTCCCGACGCTCATCATTCATGGCGATGCCGACGAGACCGTGCCGCTCTCGAGCTCGAGCCGGATCGCCGCGCGCATGATTCCTGATGCGCAACTCGTGGTTTATGCCGGCGGATCACACGCCCTGTTCGCGATGCAAAAAGACCGCCTGAATGGCGATCTGCTGGCCTTCGTAGGCGCCAGGGGCCGGATGCTTCGCGCGTGAGGGTTGCGGGAGCCCCCGAGGGCGTCCCTCGGGATCGACGCTTTACATCGCCGACCCTGAGCCTTATTTGACGCGCTTCGAGGGTCGCTTCGTGCGCGCAGTGCGCTGGCAACTTAGTCCCTCGCCTCGTGCTGAAGGGCACGTTCTCCTGTGGCTGAGGGTTCCATGCGATGGTCAATCTGGATACGTTCCCGTCCGCCTCGGCGTTGATCGCATCGCGCAAGGCCGAAAAGCCCGTCGTGGGCTTTCGCCCGCACGCCGCCGGGCGGGCCGCGCGGTGGTTCATCGCGAATTTCCCCGGTGACGTCGCCTACGCCTACAAGGCCAACAGCAATGTGTTTTTGCTCGGTGCGCTCTATGGCGCGGGCATTCGCCATTTCGACGTGGCCTCGCTGCCCGAACTCGAGGACGCCTGCACGATCCCCGACGCCACGTTTCATTTCATGCATCCCGTGAAATCCCGCCACGCCATCCGTCGGGCGTTCGGGATGGGCTGCCGCTCGTTCGCGCTCGATAGCGAAGACGAACTCGCCAAGATCATGGCCGAAACGAGCAATGCCCGCGACCTCGTTCTTTGGGTGCGCGTCGCCGTTCCCGCCTTGCACAGCCGCCTTCCGCTCGAACGGAAATTCGGCATCATCGGCACGCGGGCCGCGCGCCTCCTCGTCAAGACACGCCAAGTCGCCAAGGAGCTGGGCATCACCTTCCACGTCGGCTCGCAGACGATCTCGCCCGACGCTTGGATACTGGCCTTCGCCGAGGTCAAGGCGCTCATCGTCAAGGCTGGCGTGATGGTGGATCGCATCGACGTCGGCGGCGGCTTTCCCTCGCGCTACTCCAACGAGTTGCCAGCGCCCCTCTCCGATTACATGACCGTGATCCGCGATGGCATCGAAGACCTGCCGGTTGCAGAACGCTGCCACCTCATGTGCGAGCCGGGCCGGGCGCTGGTCGCGGAAGCCGAGAGCCTGATCGTGCGCGTCGATGCGCGACGCGGCACCGACCTCTACATCAACGACGGCAGTTACGGCATGTTGTTCGATGCGGCCCATTTGGGCTTCGTCTTCCCCACGCGCCTCGTCGGTCGCGAGGTGCGCGACCCGCATATTCTCACTCCCTTCGAACTGTGGGGGCCGACGTGTGATTCGATCGATCACATGAAGGGGCCGTTCTTGTTGCCCGAGGAAATTCGTGAGGGCGACTACATCGAGATCGGCAATACCGGCGCTTATGCCCGCGCTATCGCTGGCAAGTTCAACGGGTATGGCCAATATGAGGAAGTGATCCTCCAAGACGAGCCGATGTTCACGATGTATGGCGAGAATGCGCCGGCGAGCGCGATGGCCGGCTCGTGAAAGCCAAGCGCCCCGGCCGGTTAGGAGCAGGTGTGACGACACCATCGATTGGCGCACTCGACTATCTGCCCGGGTCCGAAAGTTTCCTCGATCCCGATCGGCGCGATGCCGACCGGCCGCAAGCCGCGAAGGCTGTCGTGATCCCTTACGGTCTCGAAGCCAGCGTCAGCTACGGCAGCGGCACGGCGGCTGGCCCCGCAGCGATTCTTGCCGCCAGCCACCAGCTGGAGCTCTACGACGAGGAACTGAGGCGCGAGGCCTATCTCGACTACGGCATCGCCGCCGTGCGCCAACCGCAAATTCCGCGCGACACGCCTGCCGCGCTCGATCAACTCGCGGGAATTGTCGAAACGGTGTTGGCCGCCGACCGGCTGCCCTTCGTCCTGGGAGGCGAGCATGCGTTGACGGCCGGCGCCATTCGCCCATTCGCGAAGCGTTATCCGGATCTGGTCGTCCTGCAATTCGACGCCCACGCGGATTTGCGTGACGGCTATCTGGGCGCCCATTATTCGCACGCCGCCGCTATGCGTCGCGTCCTCGACCATCCCGGAGTTTCTCTTGTTCAAGTCGGCATCCGAGCCTTTTCGAAGGCCGAGGCCGAGTTCTACGAAGCCAATAGACATCGCATCGACATGCACTTGGGCGTCGATCAGCAGCGCTGGAATATCGAGGCCATCCTGGCGCCGTTGAAAAATCGACCGGTCTACATCACGGTCGACATCGATGCGCTCGACGGCTCGTTAATGCCCGCAACCGGTACGCCCACGCCCGGCGGCATGTCCTACCTCCAACTCCTCGCGTTCCTGCGGCGGGCCAGCGAAATCGGCCGTGTCGTCGGCATGGACCTCGTCGAGCTCGCGCCCATTCCAGGCTTTCACGCCTACGATTTCCTCGCCGCCCAGCTCGCCGCCAAGATGCTGAACTATGCGCTGTCGGGGACCACGCCTCGGCAAAGTTGACGGGCGTCACGCTCCCCCTCTGGCGCTCAACCCGGTTCGTGCTACCTTCGGCGGCGCTGCAGGTAGAACAGTCACGAGGAGAACCCCCAATGCCGATTACCCGCCACGAGTCCAAGGCCATTTTATCGAAAGTCGTCGAGGCCAATGGCTTCGTTTTCACGGCCGGCGTCACGGCCGATGATTCCAAGCAGGATGCCCAAGGTCAGGCCGCCCAGATCCTGAAAGAGATAGATCGGTTGCTGAAACTGTGCGGCACCGACAAGTCGAAGGTGATCTCGGCCACGATCTGGGTGTCCGACATCCGTCATCGCGACAAGATGAACATCGCCTGGAACGAGTGGACCGGTGGCCAGAACTTGCCCGGTCGCGCCTGCATCGAGGCCAAACTCGCCGATCCCAATCTGCTGGTCGAGATCTCGGTCATCGCCGCCAAGGGCTGAGCCCACACACCAAACCGACGAAGGAGCCGCCATGGCGATCATCCGACGCGAGTTGGAACCGCTGCTCGCCAACGTAGTCGAGGTGGGCTCCTTCGTATTTACAGCCGGCTGCATCGCCGACGACACGACGCTCGATGTGCAGGGGCAAACCCGCCAAGCGCTCGGCGATTGCGATCGCTACCTGAAGATGTGCGGCTCGACCAAGTCGCACATCCTGTTCGCAGTGATCTGGCTCGCCGATATTCGGCTCCGCGACGCCATGAATGTGGCCTGGCTCGACTGGGTCGATGCGGCGAACCTGCCCGCGCGAGCCTGCGTCGAGAACCGGATGGCGGACCCCGATTGCCTCGTCGAAATCCAATTCTTCGCGGTTCGCGCCTGATCGGAAGCGATCGGCGCACGAGAAACCTTCGGCCTCATGAACACCAAGACGGTCGGCCAACGCGCCGAGTACAAGCATTTTCGCCTCATCCCGACGCGCTGGATGGACAACGACTTCTATGGCCACGTGAACAACGTGGTCTATTACGCCTACTTCGACACCCTGCTGAACCGCTACCTCGTCGACGAAGGCGGATTGGACTTCACCCATGACACGGTGATCGGCGTCGCCGTCGAGACCATGTGCCGGTTCCATCGGTCATTCGCCTATCCCGAGACGATCGATGCCGGGTTACGGATCGGCAAGCTCGGCCGCTCGTCGGTGCGCTATGAGATCGGCCTCTTCGGCGAAGGAGAGCCCGATGCGCGGGCCGAGGGCTATTTCGTGCATGTCTTCGTCGATCGGGCGACCCAGCGGCCCGTTCCCATTCCCGCAAAAATCCGGGCGGCGCTGGAGCGCATCCTGGTCACCTGACCCCTTTGCCCCTGCGGCGCGACGAACATTGTTGCCCGTTCTGCACACCTGGGCGGAAAAACCTCGGCGCGTGGGCGGCCGACTCTGGTTTCGCGTTCGCAAATCATGGCACACCCCCGTGATCTGCCCAGTGCCTTGCGGATCAGATCATAGATCGAGGAAAGACCATGCTGGCTCGACTCATCGCGACAACCTGTGTGATGATTATGGCGTCGTCTGCTGCGCATGCAGCCCCATCGCAAGAAGACGGCATGTCGGGTCTCCACGCCAAAGTGCGCGTCGGCGGCAAACTCTGCATGGCGGACCACTTCCATCACGGGCAGAGCAGCGGGGCCGCCTCGCGCAAAGCCGCCGAAGCGTCCGCGATGCGCGATTGGGCCGAGTTCACGGCCTGGGAATACAGCGGCGCCTGGGGCAGCTATCTGCTAGCCGTGTCGAAAACCATGACCTGCACGCAGAGCGGCGCGACCTGGGGATGCAGCGTGTCAGCCCGGCCCTGCCGGCGCTGACCGACCTGTCGGGCTACTGAGGCTGCAGCAAGCCTCTGAATTCCTCGATCACCTCGAGA
>JANOKV010000474.1:0-4422 GCA_031419415.1 Hyphomicrobiales bacterium
GACGGCCTTCTACGATGGCCAATACGACGTGCTGCTATCGACCGCCATCGTGGAGTCGGGGCTTGATATCCCCAACGCCAACACGCTGATCGTGCATCGCGCCGATATGTTCGGGCTGGCCCAGCTCTACCAGTTGCGCGGTCGCGTCGGGCGATCGAAGACGCGCGCATATGCCTATCTCACCACGCCGATTGGCCAGAAGCTGACCGAGGGTGCGGAGAAGCGGCTGAAAGTTCTGCAATCTCTCGATACGCTGGGGGCGGGCTTCTCGCTCGCCAGCCACGACCTCGACATTCGCGGTGCGGGTAACCTGCTTGGCGATGAACAATCGGGGCACATCAAGGAGGTCGGGTTCGAACTCTACCAATCGATGCTCGAGGAGACGATCGCCGCGCTCAAGGGGGGCGACCTCGGCGAGACCGTGGATCAGTGGAGCCCCCAGATTCAACTCGGTATGCCGGTGCTGTTGCCCGAGGCCTACGTTGCAGACCTCCAGGTGCGATTGGGTCTTTACCGGCGTCTAGCGACACTCGCCAAACGCAGCGAGATCGACGATTTCGGCGCGGAATTGGTCGATCGCTTCGGCGCCCTGCCGGCTGAGGTTGAGCACTTGCTCGACATCGTCGAAATCAAAGCGCTCTGCCGGGAAGCCAACATCGCTCAGGTAGACGCTGGCACCAAGGGCGCGTCGATTTCATTCCGGAAGGGCAAATTCGCCAACCCGGACGGATTGGTGCGCTTCATTGCAGCATCGAAAGGCGCAGTTAAAGTCGGGACGGATATGAAACTCGTCTATCGCGGCGAT
This sequence comes from Hyphomicrobiales bacterium, assembly GCA_031419415.1. Lineage (GTDB taxonomy): Bacteria > Pseudomonadota > Alphaproteobacteria > Rhizobiales > Hyphomicrobiaceae. The sequence goes on from JANOKV010000474.1 coordinate 806, forward strand.
TGGGAAGACGCATCCGTGCGCATGCGCAGTGTGCGCATTCTCGTCCAAGAGCTGGCGAAATTGGCGACGGGAGCGTGATGCCCTGAAAAGCTCGGAGCGGAAGGCGATCAGACGTCTTCGGTTGCGGGCGCTCCCCTTTTGCTTTTTGTTTTCTGATCGTTGGCTTTCGCCAAGGCTGCGAGGCGCGCTTGATTATCGGGCGTGACCATGCCTGCGGACAGGATGATTTTCGCCGCATCCTCCACTGACATATCGATGATCGTCACCTTGGAAAGCGGCACGAACACCGTGAACCCCGACGGTGGCATCAGGTGGGTCGGCATGAACACAGCGACGAGGTCTTGCCCCGGCGCAACCGCCTTGAACTCGTGGCTCGCTTGGCCGGTGACGAAGACGATCGCCCAGATGCCAGGCGAGGGAAACTCCATCAGTCCAACCTTCTGGAACGGCTGTTCGGAGCCGGTTGCCGAGACGACGGACTCGAAGATCTGTTTCAGAGCTTTGTAGACGTTACGCACGATCGGCATGCGATCGAGCATCGTTTCGCCGGCTCCAATCAGCGAGCGCCCGATCAGATTCGCTGCCAGCGCCCCGATGATCGTGACGATGACGAAAGCGAAGAGCAGGCCAGCGCCGGGGACTGCGAATGGCAGGTAACTGTCTGGGTTGTATGCGCGGGGAATATAGGGTTTGACCCAGTGGTCGAAGGCGTTGATGACGTACCACGTCGTGTACAGCGTGATCATCACCGGCCCGACCACGACCAGGCCGGTCAGGAAATAGTTGCGCAGCCGTGTCGAAAAGCGCGGAACGTGGACCGGTTCATCCGACAGCGCCACCACCGCTGTCGGAGCCAGATCGCTGGCTCCGGGATGCTTGGGGCTCGTCGTGGACTTCGCCTGCATTCTCTTCCCGACCTCTCGAGCCGCTCCCAATTTCGTCGGGAGATTGCTCGATCATCCCTCTCGACGCCCATGACCGACCAAGAGCGCACACCGCTATGCCGTCGAACATACAGCTAACGGCCCGTTCACCATAATTCGACCGCAGCCCACCACTCGGTACACGTCCTCGTTACAATAGACCGATCGGTCTTGAAAACCAGATTTTGGTGAATAAATGGAGAACGGTGCGGTGACATGCCGGCAGATGTTCCGGCCGGTATGGAACCACGTGACCGACAGCGCGTTTTGCGTCAGTGGGGTATGCGCACATGGTACAAGTCCTGACACGCGAAATAGATCATGGTAGTGCGTCGCCGATCTCAGCGCTGTTCCAGCCTGCGGGTGAGCAGACGTGGGATGGATTGTCGGGCCGCCGTTATACCCACACAATTTACAAGTTGATTGGGTGCCCAGCGCCGGTGACGGCCAACTGGGTGCTCGTGCGCCGAGCCGAAGGTGGGCATTTCGAGGCGCTTGCCACCGGTTATACGCAAAGTGATGTGGCAAGTATCAATTTGGCGAACATTCGCCTCCAGGCGGCGCGGATCGGGGCGACCGAAGTCCACCTTGACCTAACGTTCCACAGCGAGCAAGAGAACGCGCGGGTCGCGTCCGAAATCGCGCAGGTCGAAGGGCTCGAGTATCGCGTGGCGTGACGCTCAACCGTCCTTTTGCGGGTAGACAGTCAATTCGCGGTTTGCGGGGTAACCTTCAACAGGCTGCCCTCGGCGCTGTCGGTGAGAACCCACACAGCGCCATCTGGTCCCTGTCGAACGTCGCGCACGCGCTCGCCCGCGTCTTTCAGCAGCACTTCTTCCGCAACCACTCGCTCCCCGTCGAGCACGAGCCGGTGCAACGCGCGGCTGACCAACCCACCCACGAATACATTGCCCTTCCAGGCCGGCGCCCGGTCCGACGTGTAGAACGCCATTCCCGACGGCACGATCGACGGCGCCCAGTAATAGACCGGTTGCTCCATGCCCGGGCGATGGGTCCCCTCGTGCAATTTCGCGCCGGAGTAATCGATGCCATAGCCGATGATGGGCCAGCCGTAATTCAAGCCTGCTTTGGCGACATTCACTTCGTCGCCACCTCGCGGCCCGTGCTCGATCACCCACAAATGTCCCGACGACGGTTCGATGGCGGCCGCTTGGGGATTGCGATGCCCAAAACTCCAAATTTCAGGGCGAGCGTCTTTCACGCCCACGAACGGATTATTGGCCGGAACGCGACCATCTGGCTCGATCCGCACGACCTTGCCCCAATGGTGCGTCAGGTCTTGGGCGTACTGCATTTGGAAGCGCTCGCCCAACGCGACGAACAACCGGCCATCGCGCGCGAACGCCACACGGCATCCGAAGTGCAAGCCACCTGTCGTCGCCGGTTGTTGGCGAAACACGATAGCCACGTCCTCCAGGCGCCCTCCATTGCTCTCGAGCACCAATCGAGCGCGCGCGACCGCCGAGCCGTTCGTGCGCCCCTCACGCGGTTCGGCGTAGCAAAAATGGATCATCCCCGACGCCGCAAAATCCGGGGCGAGCACGATGTCCAGCAGACCGCCTTGATTGGTGGCCGCCACAGCCGGCACGCCCGTTAGTGGCGCCGACAGTGCGCCCGCCTGATCGATGATGCGCATGCGACCGGGTCGTTCGGTGACGATCATTCGTCCGTCAGGGAGGAATTGCAGGCCCCAGGGATGCTCTAGGCCCTTTGCGATGGTCTCGACTTTGACCGGTATGGAGTTCTCCGGCGCTGGCGCGCGCGTCGTCTGGGCCATGCTCGGGCCCGTTATGAGCGTGGTGATCGCAAAGAACCCTGCCAGAACATAGCTCGACCGCATCTGAAATCTCCAATCTGAACGAGCCAAACGTCAGACCCGGCTCTGCGTTCAACCATTGCGCAACAGCGGCCCACTAGCCGCCCACGGGTGGGCGAAGCCAACCGCCAAGATGCGCTGCACCATGCGGTCCGGCTCGGTCTGCCGGCCGTGCTCGAATGCAACCACACGCAACTGGCTCGCCGTCGCGTCCAAGAGTTCACCCGGTCGCAGGAGAAAGGCCGGGTTGGATGGGCGGCCGAACGCTTCGTTTCCAATAGCGAAGGTTTCGTAGATGAGCACACCGTCGCGAGCTACGCTCGCCACGATCGCGGGCAAAATCGGACGCCAGAGATAATTCGTGACGATCACGCCATCGAAAGCGGCCGGCGGGAAGGGAAACGGACCACCCGCCTCGAGGTCGGCTTCGATCAATTTCACTCCCAGGCCCGTCACGTGGGTTCGAGCCGGGGCAATGTCGCGGTCTACGCCAACCATCCGCCGACCCGTGGACGCGCCCAGGACCAAGTGTCGCCCTGCGCCACAGGCGACATCGAGCACCCGACCATTCTCCCGAATGCCGCTGAAAAACCGGGCCACCCAAGGGGATGGGTCCCCCAGCGCAGGGGTTCGATCACGCATTGTTTGGTCCTGGAACCATTTGTCTTCGGGGCGACCTGCGCCATATAAGACGTCATGACCGAAGCGCGAACAACCCGCCTGGCGAAAATGAACGGCCTCGGCAACGAGATCGTGGTGGCGGATTTGCGCCCGAACGCGGCGTCGCTGCCTCCCCATGTGGTGCTCGCGATTGCGGCCGATCCGCAGTGGCGTTTCGATCAATTGATGGCGTTGGG
>JANOKV010000475.1:0-4971 GCA_031419415.1 Hyphomicrobiales bacterium
GATCGACCTTTCGGCGCTTGGCAGCGGCTTCGTGCTGCCGCTACTCATGAGCCCGGTGCTGGCCGCTACGCTCGGTCTGGTCACCTATCTCTTTATCAGGTCTCGGCGGCCAGCACCCGATTGCATCTGCATTGGCAATCCGCTGCCCGAGTTAGCAAGTGAAAGTGGGGCGCTCAGGATCGTGAGCCCGCCGCCACCGATCCACTTTGCCCATCGAGCAGATTGCGAACGATTCCCTGCTTCGACAATGCGTCTCTCGGTGCCCTTGCTGATGGACCGTGTCCACATCCTATCGGCAACTGCGATCTGCTTCGCCCGCAGCGTCAACGACACCCCGAAGCTCGCTGCACTACTGATCGCTGCCAGCGCAACCGGTGTCCAAATGTCGGTCGGCCTTATCGCACTGATGATGGCGGTCGGAGGATTGCTGATGGCCCGACGTGTCGCCGAGACGATGAGCCTCAGGATCAACCGGATGGATGCGACACAAGGTGCCAGTGCCAACCTCATCACCGCCGCGCTGGTTTTGATGGCGAGCCGGTTCGGCCTGCCGGTATCGACGACTCATGTCTTGGTCGGGTCGATCGCGGGCGTGGGTGCGGGAGCCGGAACCTTGGACTGGCTCGCGCTGCGCTCGGTGCTTCTGTCATGGTTCGCCACTCTGCCATGCGCGGCCGCTGCCGCCTGGTTCGTCGGCGCGGCTCTCCGGTGAGACGGTGGATGTTCAGATGAAAGCCCGCAAATTTGGCAAGATTGCCCTCATCCTAATCATTGCTGCGGCGGTTGCGGCTTTCTTCATCTTCGACCTTGGCTCCTACCTGAACCTTGAAATGCTTAAGGCGCGGCAGGCGGAACTGGCCGGGTTCGTCGAACGACGGCCCGCCGTCGCGATCGGTGGGTTCTTCCTCCTCTATGTAGCGGTGACTGCTCTGTCGCTCCCCGGCGCGGCGATCCTGACGCTTGCGGCAGGTGCAATTTTCGGGCTGCTGCTCGGCGTGCTGATCGTTTCTTTCGCCTCGGTCATTGGGGCGAGCCTCGCATTTCTCTCCTCGCGGTATATCCTGCGCGACTGGGTCAGGAGCCGGTTCGGCAAGCGGGCCGAGACAATCGATCGAGGCATCGAACGGGATGGCGCTTTCTACCTCCTGACGTTGCGGCTCATCCCCGCCTTTCCGTTCTTTCTCATCAATCTTGCGATGGGGCTGTCGGCGATGCGGCTCGTAACATTCGCCATCGTCAGCCAGATCGGCATGCTCGCTGGCACCATCGTTTATGTGAACGCCGGCACGCAACTTGCCGGGATCGAGAGCACGAGCGACATCCTATCGCCCGGACTTATCGGCTCTTTCGTCCTGCTCGGCATCTTTCCGTTGATTGCCAGAGCGGCGCTCGGCTGGTGGAAGCGGCGCCAAGTCTACAAGGGCTGGAAGCGGCCCAAGAAGTTCGACCGCAACCTGATCGTCATCGGCGCCGGCGCCGGCGGCTTGGTAACTGCGTACATCGCCGCGACTGTGCGAGCCAAGGTGACGCTCATCGAGGCGCACAAGATGGGCGGCGACTGCCTCAATACCGGCTGCGTCCCGTCAAAGGCGCTGGTCCGCAGTGCTCGTGCTGCGCACGAGATGAGAGCCGCCGCGGCCTATGGCTTGGAGCCGACCGAACCCCGTTTCCGCTTTCGCGCCCTGATGGAGCGCGTTAACGCCATCATTCGCGAGATCGAACCCGCTGACAGCGCCGAGCGCTATACCGAGCTCGGCGTCGATGTGCGGCAGGGTTTTGCCCGCATCATCGATCCCTGGACCGTGGAGATTGACGGCGGCGACCGCCTCACGACCCGCTCAATCGTCATCGCTGCGGGCGGCGAACCGTTAATTCCCGAAATCCCCGGCCTGAGCAAAGCCGGTTATCTCACTAGCGACACCATGTGGGAAGCTCTCTCCAGTCGCGATGAGATGCCAGCTCGCATCGTCATAATCGGCGGCGGACCGATCGGCACCGAGATGGCTCAAGCCTTCGCGCGCCTCGGCGCAAAGGTGACGCAGATCAACCATGGGCTGCGGATCCTGGCGAAAGAGGATGAGGAGGTTTCCTGCTCCATCACATCTGTCCTCCGGACCGAAGGCGTGAGCATCCTCAACGGTCATGAAGCCGTTCGGTGCGAGGGAAAGACCCTGATCGTCTGCTCGCACGAGAACGAGACCGCAATTCCGTTTGACGAAATCATCGTTGCAGTCGGCCGCAAGGCGCGCCTGACCGGTTACGGCCTCGAGGAACTAGGCATCCAGACCGACAAAGTCGTCGTGATCAACGACCATCTCGAGACGCACTATCCCAACATTTTCGCGGTCGGCGACGTTGCCGGCCCCTATCAATTTACGCACTTTGCGGCTCACCAAGCCTGGTATGCAGCGGTCAACGCCCTGTTCGGCGCTTTTCGCAAGTTCCGCGCCGATTATTCGCTCATCCCGCGCGTCACCTTTACCGACCCCGAAGTGGCGCAAGTCGGCCTCACCGAGGCGGAAGCCTCAGAGCAGGGCATTGCCTATGAGACAGTGCGATACGACATCGGCCATCTCGACCGCGCGGTCACAGATAGCGCGAACAGAGGCTTCGTGAAATTGCTCGTCCAGCCTGGCAAGGACCACATTCTCGGGGTCACGATCGTGGCCCACAATGCCGGCGAGATGCTCGCCGAGTATGTTCTGGCGATGAAGCATAGAATCGGTCTCAACAAGCTGCTCGGCACCATTCATGCCTATCCGACGATGGCCGAGGCGAACAAATACGCTGCCGGCGAGTGGAAGAAGGCGCACAAGCCCGAGCGAGCGCTCCGCTGGCTTTCGCGCTACCATGGCTGGAGGCGCGGATGAGCCGGACGCAGATCATCATCTTCGCCAAGGCCCCAGTTCCCGGCCGCGTGAAGACACGCCTTATTCCGGCACTCGGCGAAGCTGCTTCTGCCCAGCTCGCGCACGCCATGCTGCTCGCAACCGTGGCGGAGGCATCCAATGCCGAGCTCGGCATCCCGGAGCTCTGCGCCACGCCAGACCCGCAAGATCCAGCTTGGTTGGACCTGTTGCCGACCGCACCGCTTTATCTTGCCGACCAGGGCGATGGCGACCTCGGCGAACGCCTTGCCCGCGCGGCCAAGCGGACGCTCTTGGTCGGCGATCGAGTGCTCTTGATCGGCACCGACTGCCCTGAGCTCACGCGCGGCCACTTGCGTGATGCAGCGGCTGCGCTCGACGACTACGATGCGGTTCTCCACCCGGCCCAAGACGGCGGCTATGTCCTTCTAGGTCTGAGGCGTTTTGATCCCTCGCTGTTCGAGGGCATTGCCTGGAGCAGCCCGACGGTCGCGCACGAGACACTCGACCGCATCGCCTCGCTTGGCTGGACGGTTCATGTCGCCGAGACGTTGCGAGACGTGGATGAGCCGGACGATCTCGACCTCGCGGGAGCCTTGCTATGACCACCTTACTGTTGTTTGCCGCGCTTGCCGGACCCTTGTGGGTCGGCCAGTTCAGCGGCAGCGGCGCTCCGCCAGCGCCCTGGCGGGTGGTTCAAATTGGCCGCAAGGTTCCGCCCACCCGATATCGACGCGCGACAATCGAAGGCGTTGAGGCGATCGAAGCCCGGGCCGAGCGCAGCATGGCCTTGCTGGCCCGGCCGATCTCGGTCGATCTGGCAGCGACCCCGGTGCTGTGCTGGCGGTGGCTGGTGGACGCACCTGTCGCCAAGGCCGACATGACGAAGAAGAGCGGCGACGATTTTGCGGCCCGGATATACGTCTCGTTCGACATTCCTGACGCCGAGATCGGCGCTGGCACGCGCTTCAAGCTGAAGCTCGCCCGAACTCTGTTCGGCCGGGATGTTCCGGACGCGGCGCTCAATTATGTGTGGGACAATCGCCAGCCGGTCGGAACGCGCCGCAAGAGTGCCTATACCGATCGAGCCCAGCTGATCGTCGCAGAAACCGGCGCTGCACGCGCCGGTCGTTGGGTGACCGAGCGCGCCGATGTCGCGTCCGATTTTCAGAAAGCTTTTGGCGGAACCGCGAAGCCGATCCAGCTCGCGATCGCGTCCGACACCGATAATACCGGCGGGATCGCGCGCGCCGCATTCGCGGACATCCATTTCGTAGCCGCGTCTGAAAGCTGTCGCTTTTGATGTCCGTCGTCTGATGGGGAGGACGCCCCCCGACGGCATTTGTTCGTCGTCAAAACATTTGACTCTACTCGCGGCGCGGATTGAACTGGCCCGGCGCAAGCGCCTCGCGCAGCGACCCGACCGCCGAAATTGCGACGACGTCGGTGCAGCCCGTCCGCTTGAGCGCATCGATATTAGCGCGTGCATTGACGTCGGACGGCGGCAGCCGATGCCCGCGCCCGTGCCGAGGCAGGACCACAAACTCGACGGCACCGATCCTGCCGGTCAGCAACTGGTCTGACGGCGCTCCCCACGGTGTGTCGATCGTTATCCATTGTGGATCCTCAAGCGCTTCGATTGCGTAGATTCCCGAGCCGCCGATGACGCCGATCTTCCAGCCAGACATACGATACCCCTTCAGGCCGCCTGCAAGTCGGCCAGAAATGACCGGATGCGCTGGGCGTTGACGCCGATGTCGCTCTGTCCGACACGGCTGATCGAGCGCATATCCACGATCGCCCCGCCCGGCCGCGCCGGATCTGCGCGGACGCGAATGACCACGTCGTCCTTGAAGCGGAAGAAAAACGTCGTCGCGGTCGCTTCGACGGTCCCGGCTTGCCGATCGGTCCGCGCAATGTGCCAGCCGCGCGCCTTGGCCACCGCTTCGGCGCGGGTCGTGGCCTCGACGACGGTCAGTGGCAGGCGAAGCGCGCGCAGATCACCGTAACTTTCACGATGTATCGCTTTCCACCGGCTTTCGGGATCGAGTGCGGTAAGCTCGGGACGCCCGTCATCGGGAGTGTTCTCGAGATTGTCTGCGCG
>JANOKV010000476.1:0-4653 GCA_031419415.1 Hyphomicrobiales bacterium
CTCGGCTTCTGGATGCAGAACGACATCATCTGGCGCAAAGTGAATCCGATGCCGAATTTTCGCGGCAAGCGCTTCACCAACGCGCACGAGACGTTGATCTGGGCGGGGCGCGACCGCAAGTCCAAGGTCACGTTCAACTACGACGGGCTGAAAGCCGGCGGCGACGACGTGCAGATGCGGTCGGACTGGCTGTTTCCGATCTGCTCGGGCCCTGAACGTCTGAAAGACGACGACGGGCGTAAAGCCCACCCGACGCAAAAACCCGAGGCGCTCCTGCATCGCATTATTGTCGCCACCACCAAACCGGGCGACGTGGTGCTCGATCCCTTCTTTGGAACGGGCACGACGGGCGCTGTCGCCAAGCGTCTGGGTCGGCGCTGGATCGGCATCGAACGCGATCCCGATTACGTTCGCGCCGCCACCGAGCGCATCGCGCGCGTGACGCCGCTGGGGACGACGTGCATCGAAACCATGCGTTCCAAACGCACCGAGCCGCGCGTGCCATTCGGCGCGATCATCGAACTGGGCATACTCGAAGCCGGCACGCGCCTCAGCGACGAGCGCAATCGCATCTGGGCCGAAGTGCGCGCCGACGGCACGCTCGAACTGACAGGCGCCAAAGCAGGGCAAGCGCCCAGCCGTCAGGGCTCGATCCATCGATTGGGCGCCGAAGTGCAGGGCAAGTCCGCCTGCAACGGTTGGACGTTCTGGCACTATCAGGTCGAGGGTAAACTACGCCCGATCGATGCGTTGCGCGAAGAAGCGCGCCGCCAACTCGGGCTGACGGGCTACGCACACGGTGCATCAGCCGGCGCGTGATCGGCAGATGCAACCGCAGCCTGGATGTCTGGCCTTCGGCCTGACATCCAATCTCGACGCCACATCAGCGTTCGCGGCTCAGGAACGCCACGGTGTCAGGCCGCAGGCCAGACACCAGCCGCTCATTATTTATCATCCTCGAGCAAGCCCGAGGATGATAAGGCGAAGCGGGGTGTTCCGACAGAATTGGAGCGCTTTACCGTTGGCTGGGTCGAGCCGTGGCTGCGAACCTGCAACGTTCAGCTCCCCGGCAACACGTGCGCCTCGGCGAAAAACATATCCTTCCAAGATGCCGGTTTCGTTTTGACCATGCCGATCTTGTGCATGAAGTCCACGAGAACGCCGACCTTGTTGGGTGTTTTGGTGAACTCGAGGTCCTTGCTGGAAACGAGAGCGAAGATATCGTCTTCGGTGAGACGCTTTTCTTTCGTCATTTCGATGAACATCTTGGCGGTGCGCCGTTTGTCGGCATCGATCCAGCCAAACGACTCGTCGAACGCCTTGTTGACGGCTTCGAAGACTTTGGGGTTGTCCTTGCGGAACTTCTCGTTCGACGTGAGCGTGAGGCCCGTCATCGATCCGCCCATAATTTCATAGGCCGTGGTGACGGTACGCAGGCCCGCCTTCATCTCCGCTTCGTGGAAGGGGGAGGTGGCGAAATGGGTGTTGATCTCGTGCGACGGACTGATGACAGCCGCGAGCGATTCAGGGTGCGGCAGCGCGACGATGAAGTGATCGATTTTCGTGTGATTGCCGGATCCCCAGAGTTTGTCGGCCGCGATCGCCAGCATCAGGGCCTGCGTCGAGACCTTCAGGGACGGAATGGCGATCCTGTCCTTTTCGGTGAAGTCGGCGAGCGACTTGATGTTGGGGTTGCGGGTGTTGAGCCAGATGTTGTTGTTGGCGACCGATCCGAGCGCTTTCACGCCGATTCCCGTCCGGGTGCGATCCCAGATCACGGCCATCGACGGCACGCCCTGGCAGGCAAAATGCAAGCTTCCCGAGATCATCGCATCGTTGAGGGCGGCGGGACCGCCGAGTTTGGCCCAGACGACTTTGGTGTCTTTCAGCCCCGCAGCCGCCAGATGCTTTTCGACCAGCTTCTGGCTCTCCATGACCATGGCCGGAATGTAGACCGCGCCGAACTGCTGTCCGAGAACGACCTCGGCCACTTCGGCGTGCAGGGGAATGGTCGTCGAAACGAGTAGTGCTGCGGCTCCGAGCCAGCGGCGCGCGTGGATCATCGCGGTCTCCTCCCTAGATTGTCGTCGAGGCGTTTTTATCGTGCCGATCTGATATCAGTTCGGCGGGTGAGCGTCACTCACTCGTGCAGCCGGGTCGCTGGGTGGTATTGAGTGTGTGGGTCAGCGCGATCCCGTTTTCCGGCGCTGCGTTGCCGTTCGGATTGGTGTTTTCGGCTTTTTGGCAATGCGCACGGCGCCAATCTCTCGGGCTAGACTGCCTTCTAGGGCCGTCTCGATGTATTGAGATCGACTGACGCCCGCCGCCGCCGCATCGGCGGCCTCGACGACACTCGGCTCGAGCATCACATTGAAGCGAACTTTGCGCGCAGATGTGATCAATGGGATCGAAACGGCTAGTGCGCCCGACGCAAGATCGTGGCGCACGTCAGCATCTCGCAGGAGGTCCGCCATACGCGACGGGTTTGGCAGTCGATCATGACCCTCCGTCCACAACCGCAACGCAATTGACGCGTTTCGCAAAGCGCCCTCTTCGGTCTCTCCCGCCGCCACACACCCTGGCAAATCGGGAAAATGGAGCCCGAACGAGCTGCTTTTATCTTTGCAGAGAATTGCGATATAGCGCGCCATTACGATCTACCCAGCCATCCTGCTGCCTTTGCGATGGAACGTGCCGTACCGAGGGGTAAGTCCTTCTTCGGGTGTAACCCGATGTCAACCCACTTCTCCCCCTCTCACACTGGCCGGTCGCCCTTCTTGACGGTCAGGGCGGCGCGGTTGTCGGCGGCGGGCAGCATGCGGGAAGGGTCGCGGGTGACGATCACGTCGATGATCGTGGGGGTCGACGTGTTCTCGAGACCTTCGGCCAGCGCCTTCGACAGTTTGTCGGGATCGCTCACGCGTATCCCGTGACAACCAAAGCCGCGTGCGATTGCGGCGTAATCCATCTCGACGAGGTCGGAGGATTGATAAGCGCCCTGGCCGTAGACGGCGTGCTGCAACGCCTTGACGTAGCCTGACGCCGCATTGTTGAACACGACGGCGACGAAACTCGCCCCGACGCGGCGCGCGGTTTCGAGTTCACCGAGGCTCATATTGAAGCCACCGTCTCCCGTCAGCGAGACGACCCGGCGCTTGGGTCCAGCCGCCATCTGCGCGCCGATACCGCCGGGCACGCCGTAGCCGATCGAGGCAAAGCCTCGGTCGGGCAGGAAGTGGCGGCCGGGCGCCTTGGTGTCGAACATCAGTCCGCCCCAGTGGGCCGCAAAACCACCGTCTGCGACCAGGATCGCATCGTCCGGCATGATCTTGTTGAGTTCGTTCATGAGCCGCCCGACGTTGATCGGGCTGTCGTTCGATTCCAGGCGATCCTTGGCGCCATCGCGCCATTCGGCCATGCGCTTGGGCAATTCCGCCACGTAACCGGCGCGCGCTTTCGCAGCAGCGCGACCGTTGCCGAGGGCTGCGGCCAGATCTTCCAGCGTCAGGCGGGCGTCACCCGGCAGCGCCACGCTCGTGCGTGTCGTGCGTCCGATCTCGGTCGGCTCGATTTCAACGTGGATCAAAGGCGTTCCCGGTGGGATCAGGGCAAACCGCTTGGTCGCGATTTCGCCGAGTTTGCACCCGACGACGAGCAGGCAGTCCGACGCGGCGATCAGCGCATTGGCGATGCGATCGTAGCGACCGAACAAGCCCGCCGAATGGGAATGCGAGCAGGCGATGGCACCTTTGCCCGACATGGTGTGGGCGACCGGAATGCCGTAGCTCTCAGCGAACGCCGCCAGCGTCGGCCAGGCTTCGGAAATGTGGATGCCTCCACCGGCGAGAATGAGCGGACGGTGCGCCTTGGCGAGAAGGGCTGCCGCCTTTTCCACGGACGATCCATCCGGCCGTGTGCGGCGAGATTGGGCTTTCAACGTTTCGGGATCTATCCAGAAATCGCTGGCGTCGAAGTCGTGCTCGCCGTGGGCGATGTCTTCCGGCACGTCGATCAAAACCGGTCCGGGTCGGCCGCTCGTCGCCACCGCAAAGGCGCGCCGCACATGCTCGGGTAGTCGTTTCGTCACTTCGACGCGGATCAGCTCTTTGACGACGGGGCGCAACACCTCGATCTGGCGCGCCTCCTGGGTCATGTTCTTCCACGCGTGTTCGCGATTGGCGTCGCCCGTGATGGCGATCATCGGGATGCCCGCATTGAGGCTCTCGACAAGCCCCGTGACGAGGTTGGTGGCGCCCGGCCCCAGCGTGCCGTCGGCGACGGCTGGCCGGTTCATCACTTTGGCCCAGGCGTCCGCCGCAAAGGCGCCGCAGCGCTCGTCGTTGATGAGGTAATGTTTCAGTTTCAGCGAGCGGCACGCCTCGTAGAATGGCAGCAACTGAAAGCCGCCCATGCCAAACATCGGCCCGCACCCCGACAGCTGCAACATCTCGGCCAGCGCTTGGCCGCCGGACATGCGACGGGTTGGGTTCGATGTGGTCTGGGTCATGGCGTGGCCTCGCGGGGACGATTTGAACGATGGGGTCGAAGTGTAGCGGGAGCGACGGTGGTTGTGAACGATGATCCTGTGAGGGGAGGCTCGGCTGCGCTGAAAATGCCGGAAGTCGCGAACCCCTCCACCCCGTCATTCCCGCG
>JANOKV010000477.1:0-7225 GCA_031419415.1 Hyphomicrobiales bacterium
GAAAGCCGCCCATGCCCCCGCCACCGCCGCCGAAGGGTCCGCGTCCACCGCCTTCGCTGCGCCGGTCTTCGACGTTTTTGCTTTCCCGATCGTTTTCGTCATACCGCATCGCGATCACCTCTCCGCATCGTCACGGGCCCCGGACCCCAGCCTATTCAGCATGGTGGCGGCAACCGAACAAGCACTCCAAAGGCGTAACGCGCAGGCAGGCTCGATGCCGTCCATTATTTTCGACAGATGCCTTTGAGGGACTGAAATTGGGCATCGGTCAGGAGGGGTTCGGTCGGGTAGCTCGGGATCTTTGCGATCGTGTCGACGCGCTCGGCGATCGAGGGATGCGTGCGAAGGATTTCCGCCCCCAGAACACCCGAGGATTTGACGCCGCCATCGAGATTTTTCAGTTTCTGGAAAAACATCGCCAGCGCCTGAGCCGAGATGTTGGCACGGCGCAGAATCGCGACGGCATGCGCGTCGGCTGAGCGCTCCGCATCGCGGGTATAGCGTAGTTGCGCCAACAGCAAGCCGACGTTGGCGATGGTATCACCGCCCCCCGACAAGAGGATCTTGAGGCCGGCAGACAACCCGAGCACGCGCACGACGGAAGCCTCCGGGTGGAGTTCCAGGCCGTGACCCATTTCATGGGCGACGACACCGGCCAATTCCTCCGCACTGCCGACGGCTTCGAGCAGTGCACGCGTGAGGATGATCCGACGCCCCGGCAGCGCGAACGCGTTGAGCAGGGACCAATCGATCACGCGCACGTCGAAGGGCGCGTCCGTCCCGGCCGCCGTCGACAGCTTGGTCATGATGCGATCCAGCGCCTGCCGTCCAGCATCGGTCGCGCATATCGCTTTGCCTTGCGTCAGGTTTTGAAAGACGCTCTCGCCGGTCGACCTCCACACAGCCTGCGGCACGACCATGGCAATCGTGCGCGACGGCGACAGGTCGGCGAGCCAGATGATCAGCGCCGCCGCGAGGATGGCAGCGCTCCCGATGAGACCGGGAATGGCATAGCGCCAGCGGGATCTGCCGGCCGTCAAATGGGGGGCGCGCAGCGTCAACTGCGCAACGAAGCGCGGATCGGCGATGAAGAGGGTGGCGCCGGCTTCGGTGGTGGGCGACGGGTCTGCCGCCGCGTCGGGCACAGGGAAAAACGTCACCAGCACATCGGGCGCATGCTTGGCTATTGGGGACCCACTCGCCAGCGCATCGTAAGCCCAAATTCTGCGCCCCGATCCATCGGCCTCGATGATTTCGAGGCCTTGGGGTCCAACAAAAACCTCCACGTGCCGTGATGCAGCGGAACGCCCATCCCCATACCGTCCGACGAAACTCTCGGTATCAGAAAGCATCGACATCGAACATCTGTGCGAGGCCTTCACCGCCTTTGCCGAGAGCTGCCTGGCTCTGAAGAATACCCGTCACGTCTACCGTACCGTCGATCGACAGGCGATCGATCAGGTATTTCGCGGCTCGGGCCTGAGCAACAGGACGAAGGATGCCGAGCGAAAAAATGGTGATCAGGAAGTTGCTCAGCGCCAGCCCAATCAGGCCCCACGCCGTCGTGCGCAGACCCAGCTTCGCGCGATCGAAACCGGTATAGGCGGCAAACAGGTTGAACGTGCGCGAGCGATACCAAGCGCCGATGACCGACAGGGCCAGCATACCGAGGACAAATATTCCCACCAACATCACAACCTGTACGAGCGAGGGCATTTTCATGGATGCCTGACTACCACCGTCCACGCTCAAAACACCGATGATAGCGACGAGCGCAAATAAGACTGCGACCAGGATCGGACCACCGACCCAGAGGACTGCGAACGGCCCGTACAGCCGAGAGGAACTTCCCGCATAGGTGAAATGCCTGTCGCCGAACGTCGTCTCGCGGCCGAGGTGGGCCTGGAGGCGGTTGGCGCGCCAGGGCAGTATCCAACCGAGCGTCACGGGAATGAGTGCCGTCGTCCAAATCCACAACCATGCGAATGTGGCGGGCGAGCCCGACATGCCGCCTCGGATGCCGCGCCAGACGGTGCGCGTCAGCCGATACCGGCGGGCGCGATAAATGGCGACGCCCATGAGCAGGAAGTAGGCCATGTAGACGGCGAGATTCGTGACGCCGTAAGCGATGCTGCGGTCGCCGAAAATAGCAGCCGCCGCGAAGAGGATCAGGAGACCCGGAATGAAGACGACGAGGACGACGAACAGAAACCCTTTGAACAACTCCCCACCCGTTCCCGTGTAGGCCAGCGGCTCGTCCTGCAATCGAATCGAGGACCAGATGCGGCGGCGCACTTCCGTTCGCCCCCAGAAGCCGTAGATGCCCAGCGTTATGATCGTGAGAAAAAAGTTGACGAAACTCAAGCCCACCAGGTCCCACGGACTTCCCGACCACCGCACGAAAACCGGCTCGCCGCGCGCGTCGCCCGACATGGCATCACGCGCCTCGAATGAATGGGTCATGGCAATAGGCTCCTGGCGCACAGCTGACGCACCGAATGTAGCCGAGTCTGTGTAAACGTCAGGTAATGATCAATTCACATTGCTGGGAGCGTGCGATGAACGTCGCGCCGGCATCCGTTTATTTTTCGTTGTCCAACTTGCCATTTTCGGTCGCTCGCACCGGCAGCGGCAGGGCTTTGGGCGCCACCTTCGGCAATCCTTTCGGCGGTGGGCGCAGCAGCGTGCGCACGACCCGGGAGGCCGCAACTTCACTCTCGTTGGCGTAGGCTTCGTGGTTCTTCTCGATCTCCTTGAGATCGTAGCGGTAGTTGACCATCAACCCGTGGGCTTCGCGCAAGCCTTTCTCGGACGTGTCGCCCAGCCAGTTGATGCGCTCGAGGCGCGCGCCGTTGCCCAGATGGAAGCGCGCCACGGGATCGATCGGCCGGCCATCGGTTGATTTCGCAAGCAGGAAATAATGCGCGGCCAGCGCCATCAGGGTCGCCTTTGGAATATCCTCCTCGGTGTCCTCGATCCATCCCGGATCGGCCAAGACCTGCAACGCCACGCGATCGGCTTCCGTGACGATACCGGCCGCATCATCGGCGCTCATTCGATCGAGCCAGCGCGCAAAATGGGGCACCGGCGACAGCGTGACGAACGTCTTGAGCTGCGGCTGTTCGCGCGCCAATTCCTCCACCACCTGCTTGATCAGAAAATTGCCGAACGAAATGCCGCGCAACCCTTCCTGGCAATTCGAAATCGAATAGAACACGGCCGTCGTCGGCACGCTGTCGGTGTTGGCTTTGCGTTTCTCGTTGAGCACGGCTTGAATGGAGCCCGCACTCTCACTCGTCAGCGCCACTTCGACGAAGATCAGCGGTTCGTCGACCAGCGAGGGATGAAAGAAGGCAAAACAGCGCCGATCGGCGGGGTCGAGGCGACGGCGCAGGTCCTCCCAGCTCTGGATTTCGTGGACGGCTTCGTAAGCGATGATCTTTTCCAGGATGGCGGCCGGCGTCTGCCAATCGATGCGCCGCAGCACGAGGAAGCCTCGGTTGAACCAGGAAGCCAGCAGGTGGGCGAGGTCGGCATCGACGGCGGACAGCCCCGCATCCGTCTTCGGGATCCGCAACAAATCACTGCGCAGCGCCACGATTTGCGCGGTGGCGCCGGGCGCGAAATTCAAACGCCGGAAAAATTCCTGGCGCGGACTTTCAGCGGCAGCACGCAGCCGCGCGAGCGCTACCTCGGACGGGTCGGCGGCGTAGTCGGCGGCGGCCTTCTTCAAGTGCTCGATATCGGGCGCGAAATGATCGGCAAGGAAGCGAAAGAAGGACCGCCGCTCCTCGGCATTCAGTTCGCCGTAGAGTTTCAAAACTTCGCGCGCAATGGCGACACCGGAAGCCTCCCCGCGCCCCGATACGAGTGCGCGTGACAACGCCGTGATGTCTTCGCGCGCGCCACCGAGCAACGACATGGGCAGCAACTGGCGCCCCTGCTCGGCGATGCTGACGAGGAGATCCTGGAGGAATGAGACATTGACCGGCACGGGGGTATCCTCACTGATAGCTGAGTGTGCGAGCGGTGAATTCAATCGGATCAGCGGCCTTTGCAGTTTCTCTCGACCGGAGCGTGTCGAGCCGTCATTCTAACGCTGAACCCCTAACGACAGGAGGACACGCGCCCATGACCGCCACCTACGAAATCCTGGCCGTGAAGTACGGCGAGAACACGAAACGCGTGGCCGCCGAAAATTTCATGCACCCCGTGCCCGATGACCACGCCTCACCCATGCCGATCGACTATTACGTGTTCGTCATCCGTAACGCGGACCACACGATTCTCGTCGATACCGGTTTCGACCGCAAGGAGGCCGCCGCGCGCGGCCGGTCCATCACGCACGAGCCGATCGAGGTGCTGCAACGCGTCGGCATCGAGGCGCAGTCGATCAAAGAAACGATCATCACGCACCTGCACTTCGACCATGCCGGCACGATGGATCAGTTTCCCGCGACCAAGTTCCACCTCCAGGAAGCCGAGATGGCTTACGCCACCGGCCGCTGCATGTGCGAGCCCTCGATGCGCGGGCCGTTCACGCCCGACCACGTGTGCCAGATGGTCAAGAACATCTACTCCGGCCGCGTCCAGTTCCACGACGGTGACGGCGAGGTGGCGCCCGGTGTCACCGTGCACAAGAGCCCCGGCCACAGCCAAGGTATCCAAGCCATTCGCGTGATGACGGCGCACGGCCCCGTGGTTCTGGCCTCCGACGTCGTGCATTTTTACGCCAACATCGAACAACGCAGACCCTTCTACATCACCATCGATGCGGAAGCGACGCTGCGGTCTTACGATAGATTGCAAGCGTTGGCTGGTGGCAAACTGAAGAACGTCATCCCCGGCCACGACCCGCTGATCCTGAAACGCTACCCGGCGTGGAAACCTGAAACAGCCGGCATCGTGCACAAACTCGACGCTCCGCGGATTGGGTGATCTGCGCCAAACCCCCGACGTCTCGCCGTGAGCCCGAAAGTTCACGTGGGGTTCATGCGCGGGCTGGCAGTGTGCAGGGGTCGGCTCGTTGGATCGAAGCTGCCCTGCCACCGGAAGGAGCCCACCTGACGTCGCGTCGGGGAGGGAGGTGTGTGGCGGTGCGGCGCCAAGTCGGTCCTTCCGGCGAGAGGCTTGGCGCGGCGCGGCTCCTAGGGGAACGTGCGACGGGCCAAACGGCAGCCGGGACGACGACGATGCGGGGTGTCGCCGCCGTCCCGGACGAGAGGAAACCACCAGCGGACCGGCTCATCCCCCCGAGCTGTTTGCGACCGATCGTTCGGCTGCCGAAGGCAGCGTCGCGTGGCGGCCGCTAAATCTGATCCCCCGTCTCGAAGCGATGGGCTGTTGGTGTGTCTCGCATCGCTTCGATGGTTAATTAATCGTCCGACCTGGGGGTTCTCGGGGCGATAGCTTGGCCAAATCGAGGCGCGAGATAAACTGATGTTACAGCCCGGAAATAGAGCGCAGCAGAGCATAAGAGTTCGCGCGCAAGAACCGGGGAGCGGTCGAGAGACATAATAACTAATAAGTTCAATTGATTGAGGGGAATTGGGTGACGAGCGATGCTCGGCCAGACGGGGAATTCGCCGACGCTACCCAATATAACCCGAAGCAGCGTGACGGTGATAACTTTTCGCGGGGGACATAAAAATAATTTCGCCGACCTCACGCCGGGGTCGGCACTTTCACGTGGGGAGCGCCCGGCCCGAACCCGGTCATGCCTTGTGCAATCGACACATAGGCCTCGGCCACACGCTCCGGTGAGCGCATCAGGCGACCCTTCCAGCCGCCGAGCTCAAATCCCGTCTGGATCAGCCCGCGCAACATGCCGACGTGCTCCGTGTGCCCGACGCATTGTGCGCCGACCAGTCGCTCGCCCGAAAACTCGAGGCGCATGTAGCGATAGCCCGGCTCATCGATCTGTTTGGCCGTGGCGCCACCTTTGGCCCCCTGCCAGAGTCCGAACGAGGACGAGATCAGCCCCATCGTGTCGAGCACGTTCATATTCAGCGAACCGCGATGGGGCGTGGCGCGGCCGGCCATGTTGAGGCCTGCGATCCGTCCGTGCTCGACAGCCGTCGGCTGAATGGCCAACATGTCGGGCTTGCCCGTCGACAGATCGATGCCCTCGCAACAATCGCCGGCGGCGTAGACGTTGGGCGCCGAGGTCTGCAGGTGCGTGTCGACGGTAATTCCCCGCCCGACTGCCACGCCCGAACCGACGAGGAAGCTCGCATTCGGCCGCACACCCACCGCCATGACGACGAGGCGGGCGGGGATCGTGTTTCCACCCGAAAGCTGGACGCGCAGGGGACCACCGCCGCCCTTGTCATCGACCGAGGTGATGCGCTCGACGCGTTGACCGGTGAGCACGCGCACGCCCTTGGCCTCGCACCAACGCGAGATCATGCCACCCGCCGTCTCATCCATCATGCGCGCAACCATGCGCGGCGCGAGTTCGACGACGGTCAGATCTGCACCACGCGCGTGAATGGCTTCCAGGATAATCGAACCGATGAAGCCGGCGCCGCACAGGACGACGGGCGCGCCCTTGTCCACGAGTTTGACGATGGCGCGGGCATCCTCGAGCGTCCAGCAGGCGTGCACGCCGGCGAGGTTGGCCCCATCGAACGGCGGAATGATCGGCGATGCACCGGTCGCGATCAGCAGGTTGTCGTAGCGCAGTTCCTTCCCGCCCGCGAGAAAGAGGCGTTTGCCAACCGAATCCACACCACCTGCGCGGCCGTGCACGACCTTGATGCCGTGCGCATCGTAATGCCCCGGCGTCTGCCGAAGATGCGTGCCCTGCTCCGCGATCGAGCCCTGGAGCAGATAGGGGATCGCCATCCGCGAATAGGGCTGTGTTTCCTCACCGGAGACGAGTGTGATCTCGTCGCCGCCGCGCGCCTGCCTGATTGTTTCGGCGGCGGTGACACCTGCCGGCCCGGCTCCGAGGATGACGTGATGCATGGTGAAGTTCTCGCAGTTGCAGGGCGCTACGATCGGTCTGTCCCCAGCGTCGCGGGGCCTTTTTACAATTCCGACGCCAACAGATCGGCTTGTTGCGCGCCAGTCGAGCTATTTGCCCTGCTTGGCGCGCTCGTCGAGCATTTCGGCCAGCACACGGGGCAGGGCATCGACTTTGGCTTCGAGGCTGCTGACGCGGCGCGCCAGACCCGTCACCTCCGTCTGCACGCGCGCCATCCGCGAGTCCGTCAACCGCAGT
>JANOKV010000478.1:0-11339 GCA_031419415.1 Hyphomicrobiales bacterium
ACGACGTTGCCGCCCAACACGTCGTTGAATGCCGTGCCGATGACGGTTTCGATGTCGAG
The DNA here is from genome assembly GCA_031419415.1 of Hyphomicrobiales bacterium. GTDB lineage: Bacteria > Pseudomonadota > Alphaproteobacteria > Rhizobiales > Hyphomicrobiaceae. Next base: position 60 of record JANOKV010000478.1, read on the forward strand.
AAGAAGATCACCTGTCGCCTCAGTGGCAATGCCGCCGGTCATCTGGCCGACGAAGCCCGGCGTCGGCACCCCACCGACGTTGACAGTGGCCCCCAAGATAGTGATGCCGGTTGCCGAGGCGGAATAATCGACCGTGTCGGACCCCACTCCCCCGAACAGTTGGTCGGCACCTGCACCGCCGAAGAGAATGTCGTTGCCGGCGCCGCCGTTCAAAACGTCGTTGCCGCCTCCACCTTCGAACACATTGTCGATATTGAGCGCGCTACCACCTGACATCTGATCATTGAATGCCGAACCCACCACCCGCTCGATGCCGAGCATGATATCGACGGCGGCTCCGCCGACCACCTGGAGGAGGGCTGGCTGCAAGATGCCCTCGACGGTGATGTTCTGGCCTTGAATGACTATGCCCAAAGTCGCGTCCGAGTAATCGGATGTGTCAAAGCCAATACCGCCGATCAGCATGTCGGCGCCAAGCCCGCCACGCAGCAGGTCGTTGCCGTCACCGCCCTCGAGACGGTTGGCCTCCGCGTCTCCAATCAGAGTGTCGGCATGGGTTGAGCCAATAACGTTCTCGACGTTGCTGAGAACGTCACCTTCGGCATCGCCGCCGGCACCGAATTGCGCATCAACGATGGACAGGTTCACGGCCACACCCGCTGCCGATGTCGAATACTCGGCTGTGTCGACCCCGCCACCACCATTCAACGTATCTGCGCCGGCAGCGCCCACGAACCAATTTGCGAGGTCATCGCCATTGAATGTGTCGGCAAAAGCCGAGCCGAGGAATCGTTCGACGAGAATGTACCTGTCGCCCTCCGCATCACCACCCGAACCCGCTCCGGCAATGGTGGGATCGAGCGTGTTGGCGGCGAGCGTTACGGTTACGCCCGTCGCCGAGGCAGAGAGATCGGCAGTGTCGAAGCCGGAGTTCCCAATGAGCAGATCTGCGCCTGCGCCGCCGATTAGCAAGTCATTGCCACCACGCCCATCAATCGTGTCGTCGCCCGCCCCGGAATTCAGCGTGTTGGCGTTGTCATCACCGAAAATGACATCGTTGCCCGAACCCGTCGTGATGTTCTCGACGCCGATAATCGTGAGGAGGCGCGTATCGACGCTGCCGTAACCGGAAAGGTCAACGGTATCGGTGCCCGCGCCACCATCGAACGTATCGAACGCAATGAATGTACCAGTCAGTGGATCGAAGTCGGGTCGACCGCTGATCAGCATGTCGTCGCCGGTGCCGCCGTTGAAGGCATCCGCTCCATCGCCACCCATAAGCGTGTCGTTCCCGTCGTCCCCGTTCATGATGTCATTGCCAGCGCCGCCGATGGCGCTGTCGTCACCGGCGCCGGCGCTGATTGCGTCGTCTCCAGATCCTCCGTTGAGATCATCGGCCCCGTCGCCACCTTCGATCACATCGTTGCCGTCAGCGCCGACGATGAAATCCGCCCCAGCCCCGCCACGCAGGGTGTCGTCGCCGCTACCACCCAGCACATCATCATCGCCATCACCGCCGTCCAGTGTATCGTGACCACTGCCTCCATCCAGGAAATCATCACCCAAGCCGCCGGTTAGCGTGTCGTTGCCGAAAGACGCGACGAGAGTATCAGCGCCGTCCCCGCCATCCATCGTGTCGTCACCGAATCCTCCAATCAGCGTGTCGGTGCCATTGCCGCCTGACATGACATCGTGCCCGTCGCCGCCATCGACGATGTCATCGCCGTCGCCGCCGTGCAGAGAATCGTTGCCTTTCGCTCCCTTGACGACGTCATTACCCGTGCCACCCACAACGACGTCATCCCCGTCGCCGCCATCGAGTGTGTCGTTGCCCGACCCACCATCGATGAGGTCGTTGCCACCGTTGCCTCTGACGACATCATTGCCACCGCCACCGAACAATTCGTCATTCGTATTTCCCGCAGTTATGACATCGTCACCACCCTGCCCGTCGATGAAATCGCCTTCGTCGTCCACTGTCGTGCTCGGAGCGATTGTGATAACGTTATTGCGGGAGTCCCCTGTAACGATGGAGCGCTCTGCGCGCGTGATACGCAAGGAGGCCGCTGTGTTCGGAGATTGCCCGATGTTATAAATTCTGGTGGCCATGGTGGTCTCCCTGGATTGATGCATAAAGCGGGTGCACTGGATCGATTTCCACTGCAGCGAAATTGCAATTACCGACGATAGGTTCGTCGACCGACTGCCGCAACGGCGCGAACGGTGAGTGTCGGAATGGCAGAAAACAACCGATCTGCACTCAACCACTCACCCTTCGGGCTATATGTCTTCGGGGGCAGCCATTAGGATTTGTCTGCATATGGAATTTGCAGACATGGTGGCCTTCAGCGGCCAGTCGCAGCGGAGGCGAGTCCGAATGTGGTCAATGAATCCCGGATGCGCGTGAGGTCCAAATAATAACAAAGCCCGGCCGTTGATCGGCCGGGCGGATGTTCGGTGGACTCGATGCAGCAGGGTTTCAACCGGCGACGAGGATGATCTGGGAAGCAACGATCGACAGCTGGTCCTCGAGCGTGAGAACGTTGAGGTCGATCTCGATCAGCGTATCGCAGGCAACGGCTCTGGCGTAGATTTCAGCAATCGCAAGGTTGCCTTCGAGGCCACCATTTGTGTCGCAACTCGACTGTCCGAACAATTCGCTTCCGATGCCGTCATCGCTGGAGGACACCGCATTCGTCGAGACTGTTTCGCCGACGCTCGCTCCGCCGCCTTCTACGGCGAGTACGCCGATCCCTGTCGTCGACACGGCGATCGACGACAATCCGTCACGTGCCGTTTGCGTCATTTCCATAGTGTAAATGCAGAGAAAACTCGCATATCCCGTCTCTATGGCGGCGCTGGTCTCGCTATATGCAATATCGCCATTCGTGGCCGTTGCAGCCGCGATCAGCAAAATGTCAGCGGCGATGATAGAACCCCAATCCCCGGCCGCGATGAGGGCTTCAATGTCGGTGAGCGCGAGCGTGTCTTGGCCGACAGCGGTCGCATCGGTCGATATAAGGAGATAGGCCGCCTCACCAATGACAGGAGGTGGTTCGTTGGTTCTTTCAATCGTCAATCCGACGTCGAGGGAGGTCGTGGCCGAGGCGACCTCTGTATTCGCGCCCTGCGAGGTCGACACGTCGATCGAAACATGTGTCGACAGGCTGGAGTTTCGACTGATGGTCATAGCACGCTCCATTATCCTGCGTCATTGCCGATTATGCAGTCTTCAGGGGTCGAGATGCCGTGCCATCGGCCAGAGATCGGCCAGCGGCAGTAAACCGCCGCTGGCCATCTTCAGTCAGTCGACTGCCGAGATTACGGAAACATATGCGCTCGACAGATAGTCCGTCGTCAGCACCGTCATGTCGATTTCGACGAGCGAGTTTTCGCCGTAGGCTTCTGCCTCGATCGAAACGTTCGTGAGGTTGCCCTTCACGTCGACATCGGATTCGATTTTGATGTCGACATCGACGTCCTTGTAGAAATCAATATTGACATCCAGGTCGACCTTCACGTCGATGTCCACATCGATGTACTTGTCGAAATCTACATCTGCCCAAGACATTTGCTTTCTCCACTCCTAGAGAACACGCCGACGGTTGCGTCGCCGTAGCCAGCGGTTATCGCCAACTGACGACGAGGCTAGATTGGAAAATGGCTGACGCACAAATGTGCAGACGGTCAGTTTCCAGAAGTGGTGCGAATATTGGCCGAAGGAGTTGTTGCTAGGCTGTGCCGCTCCATCGACTGGAGCGGCATGTAGCGATGGCCCTAAAGGGGTATCGCCCGCGCGCGACGGCGCATGATGACGAGGTTCGCCAATCGGCGTTCGGCCGCACCGAATGAATATTTGTATGGCTCGTTTCCGCGCAGGAAATCGTAGGTCCGAAGTCCCCCGCCGATAGCAGTGCGGATGCTGTGAGCATGGAGAACATGACCGGGTGGAGGACCGTCGTACGTCTCGTCGCGCGCGCCAATCACAAACAACATCGTTCCCTTCTCGCTGTCTACGAAACAGCCGAGAGCGCCTACGGGCGTGCGATCGTGCCAAAGAATGGGCAAGAAAAGGCTTCCCGTGCGGTAGGCCCCCATGAGCATGCTGCCTATGAGCTGCAACATACTGTTCAGTCGTTCGCCTTTGGCGTCTCGCCATTTCGCGCGCCACAGGTGCAACAGAATTTTGATGTCCCGCTCGATCGTCTCCCCGCTGGCATGCGTGATGCGCAGGCAATCCGACCCCTCGACCTGACGCAACACCCGTCGCAGTTTTTGCCGCGTGTTGGCGCTCAATCGCGTTTCAAGGTAGGACGGCCAATCTCGTGGGAGCGTCACGAATGGGCAGATGTCCTGCCGGGTCTCTTCACCTGAATTCACCGTCTTCAATTGACGTATCTCGAACTCCTGCGGCGGAAAGCGCATCAGCCAGCGATCGATTTCGCCGTCGGGCAAGCGCAGGCATTCGAGACACCACAACATCCACTCTTGAGATTTGATGTGGCCCAGAAACATTTCTACGGCCGCGTCGCGATACCCCGGAAGGCATATGATGCCCGTGTAGTCGGCATACTTGCGGCCGCCCATTGCGAGTTCGATGTAGTCCGCACCCTTGATGGTCCGGCGTTGCCGTTTACGCAGTGGGAAGAAGGCCACATACCGGAACGCGGGGTCGTCGCCGTGTACCGCCAAAATGAACCACCCTTCCGAATGTTTTGTCTCAGGGGCTTGGGTTTTTGCCAACCAAATCGACATGAAGGTCCAGGATAAGAACCAATTGGCGTCATCATCGGCGGCGTAGACTGCGTCCCAATTCGGTCGAAGGTCCAAGAACGCCTGGTAGCAATCGATCACGTCAATTCGCATGTCACGGCTCCAAACCAACTTTTTTGGTATTCGCCCCTCAGAACCAGTCACTCGCCCCCAGGACCGCCGAGCTAGCGACCGTCGACAGCGTGTCTTCGAGGGTGAGCACCTGGGTGTCGAGAGAGACCAGAGTATTAGGGGCTTTGGACTCGAGGGATGCGCGAAAGGTTGCGATGTTGCCACTGAGATCAATTTTGCCGGTGGCGTGAACAGTGTGTTTGGTTTGTTCGATCACAAGGGGCCCTTTCAGGCTATCCCAGAACTCGAAGTCAATGGCGATCACGGTGGTCGTCGATTTCGAATAGGCTGTATTGGCCTGGGCTGAGACCGGTAGTTGTTCGTGTGTGTTGAACGTAAACACCAGATCGGCACCCGCGACATTGGCGAAACTCGACGTGCTCGCTACCGCTGCTCCACCGAGCGGCGACGAGGCCGCCGCCGTGAAACTTGCCGTCGCCACGCTATAGGTGACGAGACCGACATCGACGGTTTTGGCGTCCAACGTCCCCTTCGCCAGTGTGTTTTCGCCAACCGCTGTCGCATCGCCGCCGAGTTCGGTCACGAGTGGTGACGTATCGACAGGCGTTTTACCTTTATGCTCGGCAACCGAACTCGAGATTTTCGCAAATTTGTCTATCCGAGCCACGATACTATCAAAAGAGGTAGAGAGCCCGCCGTCGCACGAGGACTTGAACTGTTTTACGAGCGATTTGAAAGGGGCGAAGGTAGGCGAATAGCGAGGCATTGTGGAACTCCCTTGCTGTGAAGTTGATCAACGATACAAGGAGAGTCTGGCAGTAGATATTCGCACCACGGCAGATATACCAAAGGGGCAATGACACTTTGGTGGAGTACCCATAAGGAGAATGAAAGACAGCGTTTCCGCGAGTTGGAGGCGCCGTGTGAGTGTGCGTCAATGAACGAAAGAGCGGTCGGCGCCCAGCATCGGCCGGTTCATGACAATGGGGAACATGGATATTTACAGCTGGCCGATGACTCCAGTCGACGCTTACGCCTCAACCCGACGCGTATCTGGGGTCTAACTGTCTTTGAAGCTGACAAACCTTCTCTTCGACAGCCGAGGTGGCCGACAGTGAGAATGCCGCCGGAACTCGTGAGAGACCCTCAAGCCACCCGATGACGACGCCCGAGGCTCGACTCCGGACTCTCGTGCCCTTTGCCGTTCGGCGTCCCGAGTTCAGCGATGCCGAAATCGGTTTCGACAGCCTGGTCGCGCTCGCAGAAAACAGCAGCCTGGGTGCGATTGGCGGCACCGAGCCGGCGCATGATTTGTCGGACGTGAACTTTCACAGTGCCTTCCGTCACGCCGAGTTCGCGCGCGATCACCTTGTTGGGTTTGCCCTTATGCAGACAAACAAGGACTTGATGCTGGCGAAAAGTCAAACCGGGAACCAGAGGACTGCATTCTACTTCAGGCGGACAGCTCCGATCTTCCGGGGCGCCTTGGCACACTGCCGAATCGGGCTGCACGACCACGTCTTCACGTTCCACACCGGAAAACTCCGTGGAGGTATCCACCATCAGTTTTTGTTTTCGAGGGACGTCCGGCGGCTTGCCGCCGCCATCGGAGCCCTCCGATGCCTCATGCCTGATGAGCGAAAGTGCGGAGGGAGGAAAATAAGTCCCCCCCTTGATGATGAATTCCAGCGCCTGCAGAGCGACCTCAGGTTGCATATTCGTTGGAAGGAAACCGCGGCATTCGGCGCGGTAAGCTGAAACAATATCGACCGGATCGGTACTGTCTGACAGGATCACAGTCGGGGTATCTGCCGCAAAGGCCCGAAAAATCCGAAACAACATCTGCAGCGCAGCCGTGTCGAGAGGCTCGCTTCCCACGCTGATGATGATCAAGCGCCATGATCTCGAGCCGTCAAAGGCGCTCAAGACGTTTTCCGGAGACACTTCGGCTGTCTCCAGGGCATGCGATCGAGCCCATTCTTCGAGCAGACTGGCGATACCTGCTTGCCGCAATCGATTTGCGTCGACAATCGCTAGACAGTGCGGCCGGCATTCTACAGTCATTTCGGCCTCCTACGCATACAGAACTGAGCTGGGCTGTTATTCAAACCTCTGACAATCGCGCCTTGAAATGATCTGCCACTCCCAGAGTCGACTGGCGACACAATTTGGATGATATATTGAGGCAAGAGGCAACTCTAAAATTATGAAAAACAAGAAAAAGACGTCACCCCATCTGATGAAATACGACCAAAGTCTTATTCAACTCCGACTAACATCGGACAAAATCACAGTTATCACTCTTCACTCCATTGTTCAGGCGACCCGCGCCGAAATTTCACAGTCATCGAAAACGTGCTCAATGAGCCGAGAGGCGTTGGGAATCTGCCGAGCCGGACATGTTTTTTGCACGCGACCATCATGATATCGCGCTGACACGGCCTCATGTACTGAGGTAAGATTGGTTTGCAGGGTCGCTGGGTCGATGGGGTGCTTCGAAATTTTCGCGGGAGAGATCGCTATCCACCTCGGCCACGAATCCAATAAAAGCAATACAGCATCTCAAATACAAAACCCACAACGCTCAGACCTGCTCGGGCATCGCCGACAGGCCGCTAGTGCTTTTCCACGAACGTGACACTGAATTCAGCATACCAATTTCCGTCGACTGTCAACACACAGCCGCCTGGATCATCGCTCAACTGGATCCGATCAAAGGCGATCCCTTTGTCGAGCAGTGGTGAAAGAGTTTCCATCAACCATTTCTCGCGCTCGGCCATGACGGCATCGACGAAATGCGACGGCCGTGTTTTTATTTGGCTAACTAAGTCTAGCCCGAGCGCAACCGCTGCTTCGATTGAAATCGCGTACTCTTCCTCGTCGATAGGCCCAGTCTTATAGGTCAGGTGTTTTATAATTCCGGCAGCAGTCCAGGTGTCGAGTAACTTGTTCCCGATGTAAGGAAAGCGCAGCAGTGCGGTTTTCGTCAAGATCGCTTGAGTTTGAAAGGCACGCGCTAGAGATAATGCGTGTTTTAGCGGAATTCTCATTCCACGGACCATTACCCCTGAGTTATCGTAAGGGCTGAGCATTCTTCAATTTCGATTCAACGGCCGGGCGTAGTCGACGTTTTTTCGCGGCGCAGCAATGTTGATTGCCTTTGCTTTGAAGCGAGCCTGTAGGACTCGACGCTTTGTTCGTATATGCAATTGGGAACTATTAGCATCTAGCCATCAATCCACCTGCCAGTCAAGTGATGTTGTGTACCGGTTCCATCGGAAGCCTCTGCCATGACGGCAAATTTTACGAGGGCGCCGCCGCCAAAAGAGCCATGGCGAGGGCCTCAAACAGCAGCGTGAAACCGGAGCCTACCCGCGCTGGGCTAGCCTATGACGGCCTGATTGTAGACGGAATGATCAACCATACGCGACCATTTATGCCGGGCGGCCCCCTTAGAGCCCGTCATCATACTTCTTGAATCCGGGGAATCACTTGTGATTCTGTAGCGCCGTGCGCGTAATTCGTGGGTGGTGCAGGATGTGGACTAACGATAGCCGAGCGACTTATGAACGCAAGCACTGCCGATATCCGAGCGACTTGACCGACGAGGAGTGGGCACTCATCGCCCCGCTGATGCCGCCTCCGAGGAAGGCGCGGCGTCATCCGGTTCCAGAAACGCGCGTGGTGTTGAACGCGATCCTCTACGTGCTGACGACCGGGTGCCAGTGGCGCCAGTTGCCGAAGGATTTTCCCTCCAAGAGCGTCGTGCACGACTACCTCGTCTGCTGGGACCGCGAAGGCGTGCTCGCGCGCGTGCACGACACCCACTACGCGATGGCGCGAGAACTCGCAGGTCGAAACGCGACGGCGAGCCTTGGTATCGTCGACAACCAAAGCGTCAAAAGCGCCGAAAAAGGGGGGCTTCACACGATCCGTCCGGGTACGATGCAGGCAAGAAAATCAAAGGCAAAAAGCGCCACATCTGCGTCGATACGCAAGGCCTGCTGATCACCTTCGCGATCACGCCGGCCAACGTGCAGGACCGCGACATGATCGCGCCATTGCTCTGCGTCTGAGCCGCAGCGTTGAGCATTGGTCCGTGATAGGGCCGAAACTGCCCGAGCAGCACCGGGGTCATGGCCATCGACTCGCGATCAGAGATGAAGGAGCTCTTGCGCAGCGCCGACTGTCATGATCGTTGGAGGTGACTTGCTTGACACTCCCCCGGTGCGGCAGGTAAATGGCGACCCTACCACTTCGGGGCCGTAGCTCAGCTGGGAGAGCGCTGCAATCGCACTGCAGAGGTCAGGAGTTCGATCCTCCTCGGCTCCACCAATAATATCAAACACTTAGACGAACTCACCAGAACCTCGAACCGCTCTGTCACGCACCTGTCACGCACGGATGCGTGATCCGGGCTGTTCAGCGGCGCGCTGCAACGAGCATTACCTTCCTCCCGTGCGTGACAGAGATGCGCGTATGGCGTCATTCAGCGCGCCTGTTTGCAGGCCATGGAACCATGCCAGCAAGGCCGCGTTGCTCTTGTCTGGAAAGAGCGCGTCGCCGGGCTAGGTACATTCCGAGCGTTGCTAGACGGCCCGGGAGTTGCGCGACTCTTCGCAACAACAATTCCATCATCGGAGTTTGAAGTCATGAGCCATGTCGTGCGTGAGGTCGCTACGGCCAAGAAGGCGAAATCGCAGGGCGTGAAGGGATATCTGGCCGGCATCGAAGAGTTGACCGGTATCGGATACGACGCTCACCCTTCGCAATGCTCGGGCTGATTTCACGTAATGAGACAGGCTGAGGAAAGTGCGGTGATGCGAGGTGGTCGATAGACGGCAATTTATAATTGGTGGCAGCTCTCTGGCGTTCGCGGGCACCGGTGCCGTGTATATGGGCCTGCGTGAAATGGGCTCGATGGAGGCGTTCGACGCTTCGGTGACGGGCAACCGCGCTGCAATCACGCAAAACCCGGAGACATTAGAGTTCATCCGCTTCGCGACTCTGGCGGCAAGCGGACACAACACCCAGCCCTGGCGGTTCCGGGTCGCGGAAGGCCAGATTGCGATCCTTCCCGATCTTTCGCGACGAACTCCCATCGTCGACCCAGATGATCATCATCTGTATGCCAGCCTCGGTTGTGCTTCGGAGAATCTGGCCCTTGCACTGGGCGCGCGAGGACATCCGGGGGCGATAACTTTTGACGCGACAGGTGACGGCGCTGTCGCGTTCTCTTACGCGGCAGGGCCAGCTCAGAGTTCTGCGCTGTTCGATGCGATCCCTAAGCGTCAGTCCACGCGCGCCGAATATGATGGAAGGTCGGTCAGCGCTGCGGACCTGAGGGCGTTGACTGCTGCGGCGTTGATCCCCGGCATCGATCTGTTGCTGATAACCGACCGGCCACAGATGGACCGTGTCCGGGACCTGGTCGTTGCGGGCAACAGCGCGCAGATCGCCGACCGAGAATTCATTCGCGAGTTGAAAGCTTGGTTGCGGTTCAGCCCGCGGGAGGCGGCCTTGGCTGGCGACGGTCTATTCAGCGCGGCGAGCGGCAGCCCCACGCTTCCTGCGTGGCTCGGACCCACCCTATTCGACTGGGTCTTCAAAGCGGACGCCGAGAACGAGAAATACGCTCGACAATTGCGATCATCTGCCGGTGTCGCCGTGTTCGTATCGGTCAAGAATGACCGCGAGCATTGGGTCCTCGCAGGTCGCGCCTGTCAGAGGTTTGCCTTGCAGGCAACTGCACTTGGGATGAAACACGCGTTCATCAATCAGCCGGTCGAGGTTCCAAACCTGCGGCCGGAGCTGGCTAGCATGGTGGGACTGCCCGGCCGCCGACCCGACATTGTTATGCGCTTCGGTTATGGTCCGACGCTTCCGTACTCTGCCCGTCGACCGGCGAATGCGGTGCTTGCGTGAACCCGCCCTTCACAATCGAGCAGTTTCTTGGCGTCTTCGTCGCTTACAACAAGGAAATATGGCCCGTTCAGGTCGTTGCCTATTTACTCGGCGTACTTGCGGTGGCGGCCGTCTGGCTGGTGCGACCTGTGGCAACCCGGCTGATACTGGCGTCACTTGCGCTCATGTGGGCGTGGAACGCGATCGGCTACCATTTCCTGTACTTCTCGACGATCAATCCGGCGGCAAAGCTGTTTGCTGCGCTTTTCGTACTGCAAGCCATCTTGTTCGCGGCTGCCATCTTGGTGGCGAACGACATTCGCTTCGAAGTTGGACACGATTGCAGGTCGCTCGCCGGGTTAACCTTCGTTGTTTACGCGATGCTGATTTATCGTAACTGCTCACCCCTCTGCGGCAGTCTGACTCGGGTTGATGGCATTGAGTGCGGGCTCCGGGGCTGATTCAAGCTGTGGATGTCAGCCGAGGCACGCGATTCGCTCGATGACGACCTGAAGCCAATGGTGCTTCGGA
>JANOKV010000479.1:0-15780 GCA_031419415.1 Hyphomicrobiales bacterium
TAGCGGGCTGGTTCACGTACTGATTTCTGTAAATAAAATTGGAGGTCTAAACAATAAATGCCCCAACGTCGCCGTTTTTTTCATTTCAGTTTTCTCGGACCATACATAGACGATACGCCGCGAATTCATGAAATTCGTGACGGTGTGGAGGTGCTGCGCGAGCGCAGGATGGCCGATGTCGTCACTCATCCACTGATGGTGACGTGCCTTTCTGTTGCCGCCCTCGATTGGGTTCTTCTGTTCGAGTTCCTTGAGTAGGCCAGGGGCTAGCCGCATGTACACTAGGTCCTTCGTGTAGTGCGCAACCGCCTGAGGACGCGCACTCTTCAATCCCTTCCATTCCCACGCGCGAAGGCGGAATATTTGCTTGTAGAACTCATCCGGGAAGCGCTTAGCCCATGCCGCAAGTTCCTTGCGTAGGAACTTGTCCAAGATTGCCTGTAGCGCCTGGCGATCTCGGACTTCCTGATACCCAGTGGCCTCATCGATTAAGCCGGCGATCCCAACATGCGCCAAACCCTTCATTATGATGTGGGCTCGGTCTGCGATGTGCTTTTGATTGTCCTTTAGCGCTTTATCTCTCTCGGCTCGGATGAAGACGTCACATACGTCCGGCAGCAGATCCGCCGAGTACGCGAAGGCCCTTTGGCCATTCGCGAGGCGAACCTCGAACTGGCTCGACGTCACCTCTAAACTACTGGTAATATAGGGTTTTAGGTTCTGCGCGGTCAAAAATGCGGGCAGATTGACGTCACCCGCGTAGTATTGTCGGCCCTTGGCTTGGCGAGCCCGGCCGAGAGCCAGCATGAACCCGCTCTGTGTGATGACGCGGTCGCCATTGCCGAGCACGGCAACCGCGATCTCGACGTCACCTAGCCGGATGACACCTTCATGTGTCGCGGTCGGCATGTTCTTCGACCACCGAGCCTCCGCTCCCATTCGCGCAATTTCCTGGCGTCGCTCGGCTGGGAGTATATCGGCCCGCGCAAATCCGCCCTTAGCTTTACCTTCCGGCTCGTTCGTATCGCTGGGATCATCAATCATGCTTGCTTCTCCATCATTGCATGCTTGCGTCGCATAGCATCAAATGCAAGCATGCCGCAACCGATTCGTGCAAGCATATTGACATGCGAGAGCGGTTACGTATAATGGACATTATGAACAAACTGACACCAGAGAAGCGCACCCAAATCCTGCACATGCTGTGCGAGGGATCGAGCATCCGTGCCATCACGCGGATCACTGGCGCGTCGAAAAATACGGTAATCAAGCTGCTGGTCGATGCTGGCGAAGCGTGCGCTGCCTACCATGACGCGACCGTGCACAACGTGAAATCCAAGCGCATTCAGGTCGATGAAATCTGGGCTTTTTGCGCAGCGAAGCAAAAGAACGTTCCGAACATGAAGAAGCCGGTTGATGGCGCTGGCGATATTTGGACTTGGACTGCTATCGACGCCGACAGCAAACTCATCGTTCAGTGGTACGTCGGGCCGCGCGACGGGGACACCGCCAAGCTGTTCATCGACGATCTCGCCAGCCGCCTCGCCAACCGCGTGCAACTCACGTCCGATGGCCTCAAAGCCTATCTCGAGGCGGTCGAGGGTGCGTTTGGTGCGGACGTGGACTATGCCCAACTCGTGAAGCTGTACGGCGCATCACCTGAGACCGCGAAAGGTCGCTACAGCCCAGCCGAATGCACCGGTATCATCAAGACCACGATCGGAGGCAAGCCCGACCCGAAGCACATCAGCACGAGCTACGTCGAGCGCCAGAACCTGACCATGCGCATGGGCATGCGTCGGTTCACGCGTCTCACGAACGGGTTCTCGAAGAAATTGGAGAGCCACATCTATGCGATCTCGCTCTACTTTGTGTTTTACAACTTCTGCCGCATACACAAAACGCTCAAGGTCACGCCCGCGATGGCGGCTGGCGTGACCTCGAAGCTCATGGATTTCGAGGATATCGTGGCGTTGATCGATGCGGCGGCACCAAAGCCCGGACGGCCGAAAGCCTACAAGAAGCGCTCGGCCGTGGGTTAGCTTAAGCTGCCTCAGAACCGGTCCACTTAAGGCGATTGACGTGAATGTTGCCGTCGCGTTCGGCTTGCCATATGTCACGCTGCATTTGCAACGCCAGCCAAAACCGTGCACCGTTTCCGAACGCTTGGCCAAGTCGCTGCGCCATCTCTAGAGAGACGTCGCGCTTCTCGTTCATAAGCTCGGACAGCGTAGTTCTGGTGACGCCTAGGTGCCGCGCCAGATCGGTAATCGTCATCCCGAGAGCCGGGAGTACGTCTTCTTTCAGGTATTCGCCTGGGTGTGGCGGCGCGACTATGCCCCGTTCATCGCGCTTATCTGCCATGATAGTCCTCCATTTGCACGTCGTATGGACCGTTGACACTCCATCTGAAGGTAACGCGGTGGTTACGCGTGAGCCAAACCGCATACGTGTCCCTTCTGTCTCCCTTCAGACTATGGAATCCGAATCCGGGTATATCCAGTTCTTGCGGCGACACAGCGACATCAAGAGCGTTGAGTATGCGGCGAGCCTTGCGACCTCGCTTCGCACCTACCTTGCTGCCGTCATCATCCACCCATAGGCGACGCAGCGCAGTGTTCTTGATTCTATTTCCGTCAAGCATGCCTCGTTACGTGCCACGTAACGCGTAACGCGACAAGTAAGTTCTACCCACCAACGATTAACGGCGAGTAAATTTCAAACTGACCCACTACCGTGCTGTGCGGTGGCTTCGACCTGAAGGTCATCCGTGGTAGCGACGCGGCACAGAGCGCAGCGATGCGTGAGGCGGGCATGCGACTGCTCACCCGCCTCTACATGCTGCCCCAGCCCCTGATCTTCGCGTGCACCGGCCACTCCGTGGCGGCGGGTGGCTTGCTGCTTTTGACGGGCGATATCAGGGTTGGTGTGCGGGGCGAATACCGGATTGGCCTCAACGAGGTAGGCATCGGGCTCGCCCTTCCGCAAACCGGCATTGAATTGGCCCGGGACCGGCTCTCGGCCGCGGCTTTGACCGAGGCGGTCGTACTCGCCCGGCTCTACAATCCGGATGAGGCGGCCAGCGCCGGCTACCTCGATCTGGCGGTCGACGCGGCCGCCTTCGACGCAACCATCACGCAGAAGGCGCAAGAGCTTCAGAAGCTCGATCCCGTGGCGTTCGCCGCAACCAAGCGACGTCTGCGGCAATCGGCCTTGGATCGGATCGCTGCAACATCCCACTGATCGCAGTGCGCGCGAACCTCGTAGACAAGATGGGTCGTGACCATGTCACCCCGAACGGCTGGACCTCGACGTTGAAGGACCGCACGGAACGGGCTTGAGGTCCCGTCCATCGGTGTTGGCCAACTGCCGCGTCGTCGGGTCATCCGGCGCGGCAGGGCCATCATTCAGGCCGCGTGCCTTCAGAACTTGCCGACGAAATCGCCTTTGCCGACCTCGACGCCGTTGTGGCGCAGGATGTTGTAGGCGGTGACGAGGTGGAAGTTGAAATGCGCAAAGCCGTGGTTCAACAGATACATCTGGCCTTTCAGCACGGTCGGCTTGCCGGCGATGTTCAGGTTGATGTCCTTGTCTTCGCTCCCGTCGATCTGCGCGGGCTTGAAGGCACCGAGGTAGTCGATGCTCTTTTGCAAGCGGGCCTCGAGCTCGGCAAATGACGCCTCCGTGTCCTCCCACTTCGGCATCTGCGCCTCGGTTCCAGACAGGCGCGCGGCCGCGACCTTGGCCATATCAGAGGCGATCTGGATCTGGCGCTTCAGCGGGAACATGTCGGGGAAGAGGCGGGCGTTGATCAGCACCTCGGGATCGATCTTCTTGGCCGCACAATGCGCTTCGGCCTTGTCGAGGATGGCGATCAGGTTGCGCATGCGGCGCTGCAGGACAGGCACGGACGCTTGATACATCGAAAGCGACATGAAAAGACCCTCTTAGTTTGGAATGAGCACTGCGGCCGGTGGCCGACGGCGGACCGCATCCTGGTCGGATTGTGGGTGGGTTGCAATCAGTTTGGCGGGTGTCGGCATCGGCCTGTGATAGGGGTGCTACGTGGAGCCGTCGGCGATCCCGGAGGCGGCAGAATACCCTTCGTGTTATCGCGGCGTGTCGCGCATCAGCCAGACGAGCGGGATCGCGCCGATAGCCGTAAACGCGAACAGATAGAACGCGTTGATATAGCCGATCATCGCCGCCTGGCGCTGGATCTCGCCAGCCATCGCCTTCAGGCCTGCCGGGCTGGTGGGGTTCCATTGTCCAAGGACATCGGGATAGGCGAGCGCCCGATTGTAGGGCGAGATGAATTCGGTCAAGCCCGCATGGTTGGCCGCGCTCGTGCGCACCAACAGTACGATGGCGATCGAGATGAACACGCTCGAACCGAAGTTGCGCATCAGGTTGAAGACGGCGGTTCCTTCCGTCATGTGCCGGGCCGGCAACGTCCCAAACGTGAGAACCATCATCGGCGTGAAGGCAAGGCCGAAGCCGAAGCCCTGTAGCACATTGGTCCAAAAGACATCGAAGCTCGTCAGGTTGATATCGAGCTGCGCCATGGCCCAGCCCAACGCCGCCTGCCCAATGAGACCACAGGTGACGGCGAGGCGGGGATTGCGACGCGTGAACGGCACCACGACCAGGAAGGCTATCCAGTTGCCCAGTCCTCGCGAGGCGAGCAGCAGTCCGATGGCACTGTCGGGATAGCCGCGCCGATCTTGCAAGAGGCTTGGAAAGAGGACCAGTGTGACGTAGCTGAGCATGCCCAAGATCAGGGCGACCAGCAGTCCAAACGCTAAGTTCCGATCGAGTAGCAGCTTAGGATCGAGGAAGGGACGCTCCGCTGTCAGGCTGTGCGCCACGAACACCAAGATGCCGACACCCACGACGAGGGCTTCAATGATGATCTCGGTCGAGTCGAACCAGTCCAGCCGCTGTCCGCGATCGAGCATCAGCTGCGCGGCGGCGATCGCCGCGGCCAGAGCCAGAAACCCGGTCCAGTCGAACTGTGTCGTGCGCCGCTCCGTGAATTGCGCCAACGCAAACCACGCGCACGTCGTCGCCGCCATGCCGAACGGCACGATCATGAAGAAGCCCGCCCGCCAGTTATAGACCTCGCTGATGAGGCTGCCGAAGATCGGGCCGAAAACCGGACCGACCACGCCACCAATGCCCCACATCATCATTATCATCGGCTGCAGGTGGCGTGGAAACGTCGCCAGCAGCACAGCCTGTCCGATCGGCAGGATCGGGGCGCCAAAGAAACCCTGACCGATGCGATAGAAGATGAGAGCTTCCAGGCTGTTGGCCGTGCCGCAGAGGAAGGAAAACACGGTGAACCCGAGCACCGCGGAAAACATCAACATGCGCCAGCCCAGCCGATTGGCGAGCCAACTCGACAAGGGGGTACCGACAGCCGTGGCGACGAGATTGAAGGTCACGACCCAGGCCATCTGGTCCTGGGTCGCCGACAGGGCGCCCTGCACCTGCGGCAACACGACGTTGGTCAGCGTAATCGTCATGCCGAACAGCAATGTGCTGAGCTGCACGGTCAACAGCAGGAACCATTGCCGTGCCGTGATGCTGCCCACGCCCGATTGAGGAGCAGCCGGATCGAGTACGGCAGTGGTCATATGCTTTGCTGCTGTGCCATGGGAGCCTCTCCTCGTGGCCCGGCATCCGATCACTTCAGGTGATATCGTAGCCTCAAAGACCTGCAGGTTATGAGCTGAGAGTGCAAAAAGAGCAAGCCACGCACCCCCAGACAGACCCCCAGGCTGTCGGTCCTGGACCATGCCCCGGAAAGATGATCAACTTTTGCGCGCTGACGCACGCGACCCAGAGTTAATCCCAACCATGGAGGCAAAAGCAATGCAGTCTCTGGCAGGACGCACCGCACTGGTCACCGGCGCCGCCGGTGGCTTCGGCCGGGAGATCGTGCACGGCTTCTTGATGGACGGCGCCAATGTCGTTGCAGCCGACGTCTCCGATCCCGGACTTCTCGACCTGCAGGAGAGCATGGCCAAGGCCGGCTTCGGCGGGCGCCTCGTCACGCGTTACCTCGACATCTCCGATCAGCGGGCGTGCGCGGCGGCTGTTGCCGCGACTGAGGCCAGGTTCGGTGCGCTCGACATCCTCGTCAACAACGGTGCGCTGGGCATGACCCCGATCCGCGAGGATCACATGACCAAGCTCGTCAAGATCGAGGAGATCGAGCCGGATGTCTGGCGCCGCGTCGTCGACGTCAATCTGTCCGGCGCGTGGTATCTGACGCGGGCCGCCGTGCCGGGCATGAAGGCGCGCCGCTGGGGCCGCATCATCTCGGTCACGACCTCGATGTTCACGATGCTGCGCGGCGGCTTCCATCCCTACGGTCCTACCAAGGCGGCGCTCGAGGCGATGTCGGCCGGCCATGCGCAGGAGTTCGAAGGCACTGGCATCACCGTCAACGTGGTCGTGCCCGGTGGTCCCGCCGACACGCCGATGGTGCCGGCGGCGTCCGGCTTCAAGCGCTCCGATCTCATCGCGCCCTACAAGATGGTCGCGCCGATGGTCTGGCTGTGCTCCAAGGACGGCGACGGCGTGACGGGCAATCGCTATGTCGCCGCGCACTGGGATGCGCAGGCCCCCGTCGCGCAATCGCGCAAGGCGGCCGAGCAGGCGATCGGCTGGCCGGGCCGCGCCACGGCACCCGTGTGGCCGGGTGGGCCACCGCCGAAGTAGGGCCCGATTCGACGACAGCGAACCCGACCACAGGATCATCCCTTGGATTTCGATTTCCCAGACGAGCTGAAGCAGTTGCGTGACACGGCGCGCGCCATCCTTGCCGAGCGCTCGCCGACGGCTGTCGCCCGCAAGGTGCTCGACGGCAATCTCGATCTCGACCGGGAACTGTGGAAGGAGATCGGTGACCTCGGATGGCTCGCCGCCACGATCCCGGAGGCGCACGGCGGCCTGGGTCTCGGACCGCTCGCCGTCTGCGTGCTGGCCGAGGAGATCGGGCGATCGCTCGCACCGGTGCCATTCTCGTCGTCGGTCACGTTCGCAACCGAGGCCCTGCTGCATTACGGCAGCCCAGAGCAGCAGCGCGCACACTTGCCCAGACTCGCTGATGGGACGGTGATTGGCACGCTGGCGTTCGTCGAAAGCGTTGGGATCACCGACCCTCGAATCTTCCAGACGCGTTTTGCCAACGGCCGCCTCGACGGCACCAAGTTGCTCGTCGCTGACGGCGTCGTGGCCGACATCGCGATTGTTGCTGCACGCGGTGTGGACGGGGCTCCCGGCCTGTACATCGCCGCGCTCGCAGGCGCGACTGTCAGTCGGACCTCTCGCCCGACGATCGATCCTTCGCGCGGCCACGCGGATCTGCGTTTCGAGGGGCATCCTGTCGAACCGCTGGCCGGCGCGCGCGGCACTGCCGCCTTCTCTAACCTCCTCGACCGGGCAGCCGTCGTCATGGCCTTCGAGCAGATCGGCATCGCCGGCGCCGCACTCGACATGGCGACGGCATACGCCAAGGAGCGCTACGCATTCGGCCGGCCGGTCGGTTCGTTCCAGGCGATCAAGCACAAGCTGGTCGATGTCTACGTTGCCCTCGAGCTGGCGCGCTCGAACGCTTACTTCGCCGCCTGGGCACTCGCCAACGAGGCACCCGAACTCCCCGTCGCCGCCGCTGCTGCCCGGGTCTCTGCGTGCGAGGCTGCCTGGCTCGCCACCAAGGAGAACATCCAGACGCACGGAGGCATGGGCTTCACCTGGGATCTGGACTGCCACCTCTACTACCGCCGCGCCAAGTTGCTCGGCCTTGCACTCGGCAGCGCGACCGAATGGAAGCGCAAATTGATCGAGCGTCTGTGCGTCCAAGAGGGTGTGCCATTGGCCGATGTAACGACCGCGCGAGGATAGCCCAATGGACTTTGAGGATTCGGCCGAAGAGGCCGCTTATCGCGCCCGCTGCCGAGCCTTTCTCGACCGCGTCGCCGAGCGCCGCCGTCCCGGCCACGTGCGCGGCTACCGGCGCGGCGAGGATGCGCCCGGCGTCGTCGAGAAAGCCCGCGCCTTCCAGCGCTTGAAATGGGACGCCGGGTTTGCCGGCATCTCCTGGCCGAAGGAATGGCACGGCCAGGGCGGCTCCCCCATCCAGCAGATGATCTACGACCAGGAGGAGGCCGACTACGAGACGACTGTCAACGCCATCGGCCTGCAGCTTGGCATCTGCGTGCCGACGATCTGCCGCTGGGGAACGCAAGAGCAGCGTGACCGCTTCGCGCCGCCGGCATTGCGCGGCGAGGAGGTGTGGTGTCAGTTCTACTCGGAGCCTGCCGGCGGCTCCGATCTGGGCGCGATCCGAACCCGCGCCGAGCGCGACGGCGATGGCTGGGTCGTCAACGGCCAGAAGATCTGGACCTCGCTCGCGCACGAGGCGGATTGGGGCGTGTTGCTCGCGCGCACCGACTTCGACAAGCCCAAACACGAGGGCCTGTCCTTCTTCTACCTGAGCACCCGCACGCCCGGTATCGAGATGCGCCGCATCAAACAGATGTCGGGTGCCTCGCATTTCAACGCCGTCTTCTTCAACGACGTGCGCATTCCCGACAGCCAGCGGCTCGGCCCCGTCGACGGCGGCTGGAAGGTCGCCATGAGCCTGCTGATGGGCGAGCGCTATGCACTGACCGACGACTTCGGCCCGTCCTTCAAGGAGCTGTTCTCTCTTGCGCGCCAGCTGCGCATCGGCGAGCGCAGCGCCCTTGCAGACCCCGGCGTTCAGGAGCGGCTGGCTGAGTTCTATGTCAAGGCACAAGGGTTGCGCTACACGCGCTATCGCATCATGACATCGCTCTCGCGCGGCGAGGCGCCGGGCCCCGAGGCCTCCATCGGCAAGCTGGTCGCCGCCACCAAGATCCAGGAAGCCGCATCGTATGGTCTCGAATTGCTCGGCGCCGCGGGCGCGGCAGTAGGACCAGACATGCCGCTCGAGGGAATTTTCGAGGAGTCGTTCCTCGACTCGCCAGCTTATCGCATCGCCGGCGGCACCGACGAGATCCTGCGCAACACGATCGGCGAGCGCGTGCTCGGTCTGCCGCCGGATGTGCGCGCCGACAAGGGCATTCCTTTCCGTAAGATCCCGACCGGCGCGAAGTGAGGGGCGGGCGCTGCGGTCAGGTCGTGAGCTACTCCGGCATTGACGACTTGATCGCGAAATGTGCGGCTCAAGCCGCGCGCGCCCCGAGTTTCGCGGTGGCTCCCGTGGCGATCTGATGGGCCAGTGCTTCCTTGAAATCCGAGAACTTGAGACGGAACGGCTCCTCCGTCGTGTTGTCCACATAGAGGACCATGTCGCCGCTGGCACCGCGAAAGCCGAATAGCACGATGGCCATCTGATCGCCGGCTCCTTCCGAATGCGGAGCGCCATTCGCGGAACCCTGCACGTAGCTCCCGGTGGGGCGCACCTCCTTTATTGAGCCATCCGGATTCCGGAACCGCAATTCCCCCTGCAGGACGAACGTGCTGAAGTCGCACAGGTGCCGATGCACTCTGCCCAGGGCGTGCGGCTGAAATCTAATGAGTACGTCCACGAGTCCGCGTGCATCGTCGACCGCAAGCACGTAGATCTGCGCACCGATGGCCTCAATTGTCTGCCAGGTGACGTAGCGGTCGTCAAAAAGGTAGGTCTGCATCGTTGTCGTCGCCTCTGAATGGCCGAAACATGTTGCTGTCGTTAGTGTGAGCAACGGCCGGGCTCGGGTCAATCCAACTGTCACGACGGCGATCGGCACGTGGCGCGACCGCGGTCAACGATTACCGTAACTGGACCACTCGTCGCCATCAGGCCAACTTGAGCAATGCCGACGCCTCACGGTCCGAAGCTCGATCGCGCCTGAACGGCCCAGCAACCATCACGACAGGTGAGGATGTAGAGCGAATCGTAGTCGCCGATAATGCTGTCGTCGGCGCGCAGCCGCCTGTAGCGCAGGGCGACATGCACTTTGCGCTCGTCGCCCTGCAGGATCGTCTTGCTGATCCAGGAACTGCGATGCCAGCCGTCCTCGCGCTGCAGCCGCTCGAACAGATCGAGCGGATTGGCGCCGGGCGACGGATAGGTCACGACGGTATCGACGGCGATGCGCGCATGCGGAAAGTGCATCTCGCGCTCCATGGCCATCACGTCATGGGCGTTGACGGCGTCCATGAAACGGTCGAGGCAGGTCAGGCAGGCACGTTCGGACATCGGATCGATCATGTCTCAATCTCTCTGCTCGGCCACGACGGCCCCCCCCTCATGATTGCCGTGGCCGGCGATAGCGTGCAAATTGAAGCCTCGCCTGGGCCAGATTGTACATGCCCTTTGCCCCTCCTGTTGCTGTTGGAAAGGTCGTCCCCCGTGGAGAAAGTCACTGCGAGCCTCGCCCTTTATCATGCCTGGGTGTCGAGCGCCTCGCGGCGCGTGCGCTTCGTGCTCGAGGAGAAGGGGCTCGCCTACCAGGGGATCCTCGTCGACCTCCACAAGTTCGAACAGCATTCGACCGAGTATCTCAAGCTCAATCCGAACGGATTCGTTCCAACGCTCGTGCACGATGGCGTGCCGATCATCGAGAGCAGTGTCATCTGCGAGTACCTGGACGAGGTTTTTCCGGCTCATCCCTTGCGGCCCGCCGATCCAATCGGCCGTGCGCGCATGCGCGTTTGGGCCAAGTGGACAGACGAGGTCGTCATCCGCGCGTTCCAGGTCGCGAACTGGAACCGGATGATGGCGCCGACGGCACGCAAGTGGAGCGACGAGGAAGTCGAGCGGCGGTTGCAGGCGATCCCTGTTCCCGACCGCCGGGAGGATTGGCGGCGCATGGCCCGTGAGCCGTTCAGTGAGCCCGAAATCGCGCACGCCGTCGCCAATATTCGCCGCACGCTCGAGCGCATGGAAGCCGATCTCACTGATGGTCCTTGGCTTGCAGGTCCGTCCCTCTCCCTCGCCGATATTCATCTCTCGCCGTACATCGTTCGCATCGGCGAGCACGCGGCGCGCGGCGTCCACCTCGCCAGCTATCCACGGTGCGCGGACTGGTGGCGGCGCCTGACGGCTCGCCCCGCGTTCGCGCCCGCCCGCATCGAGCCGGTCGTGTTTCAGGAATGATGTCAGCTGCGCGCCGACTCGGCCACTTGGTCGCGCGATCGCACGTCGCTGAGTTGAGGCACCATCCAGAACGTGACCATGCCCGCGGCTGCCCATCCGGCGGCGAGCAAGAACGAGGCCAGATATGTGCCCGTGACATCATGCAGCCAACCGGCGATCCATGATCCGAGCGCCGCACCAAACCCGAGGCCCAACGCAATCGTGCCGTAGATGCGGCCCACACCGCCACCCGCGTAGAGCGTGGCGGCCAGGGTCGAGATGATGGGCCCGCGCGTGCCTTGGTTGACACCGAACAGGATCGCCCAGCCGTAGACCAGCGCCATCGACGGAGCGAACGGAACGGCTGCGAGGCAGAGGATCCCGACAATGGTGCCAACGTAGGACAGGCTGATCATCAAGCGTTGGCCGAAGCGATCCACCAAAGGCGCAATGCTGGCGTTGCCGATCAAGGACAGCACGCCGCAAAGACCGAAGGCGCCGGCGGCAGCCAGTGGCGAAATGCCCGCTTCCCCCATGGCCGCCACGGACTGCGGCGTGACCGAAAAGGAAGCTAGAGAAGTCAGAAAGTAGACGAGAAATAGAGCCCAGAAGGCCTGTGTTCGCGCGGCGCTCGCCACGCTCCAGCTGCCGGCAGCCGCTTCCTGGGCCGCGCGGCGTTTGCGCCAGTCAGCCGAACCACGCCACATACGGGTGAGCGGCAATACGGCGATCAGCGCGGAGATGGAGAGCAACGCCATGCCGATCAGCTCATATGATTTTCGCCAGCCACAACTGTTGATCAGAATGCGCGCGACTGGGGCCATGATCAGCACCCCGAGGCCGGACGCCGCATAGGCGATGCCGATCGTTGTGCCCAGTCGCGCTCGATACCAGCGGCTGAGCAGAGCGTTGGCCGAAACCATGCCGAGCAATGAAATACCCAGGCCCGAAACTAACCCGACCGTCAGGGCGTATTGCCATACGGCGGTGGCCGAGCCTGCAAGCACCAGGCTCAAGCCAAGGAGCACTAGACCACTGCAGTAGGCGGCGCGGACGCCGAGCCTGTCGAAGACCGCACCTGCGATCGGGCCAGCAAGACCGGTGACGAGCATGAACAGGGAGTAGACTCCGGTGATCTGCGAGCGCGTGGCACCGAGTGCCTTTTCGACCGGCAGCAAGAAGACGGCGAATACTTCCGTCGCGCCGCGGCCTACCATATGCATGGCGAACGCCAGCAGGAGAACGCCTCCGAGCATGGCGTTTGCCGGAGGCTTGCTCGATCCGACTTCGCGCTCCAACTCGTGCTCCCCAGTGTGCGCTGCAGTAGCGTCCCCGGTCAGGCCAAGGCTGCTGACTCGGATCGCATTCAAGCGCGTAGCCGTTTTCGGCAGGCAGGACCAGCGGTCATGCGCGCGCCGTCTTCCTCTCGTCGTGCGCGCCACTTGCGGGGTGTTCAGGCCATTGGCTCGACCGCAGTCGGGAGAAAGTCGACGAGCGCGGCGGTGAACGTGGCGGGCCGCTCGACGTTCGCGATGTGTGCGCTGTCGGGTATGACGACCAGCCGCGCCTGGCGAATACGGCCGGCGATCACCTCGGAGCATGCGAGCGGCGTGCCGGGATCGTCACTGCCGGCAATGACGAGTGTGGGTGCCGTGATGGTGGCGAGGCGATCGGTAGCATGGAACCCGGCGAGAGCTTCGCAGACCCGGGCATATCCTTCGGGTTGATTGGCGAACATCATGGCTTCCACACGATGCAGGCTCACCGGGTCGCGCGTCTGAAACGACGGACGGAACCAACGCTTGAGGGCAATCGGCGCGATGGCGCGCATGCCTCCCAAGCGCGCCCGCGCGGCGGCGGCGAGCACAATCTGGCGCGAAATGTAGAGGGCGGGATCCTCGCCCTGTGGGGCAGTCTCGGGTATCGAGCTCGTGGTATTGCACAGCGCAAGGCTGAGCACGTGGCGTGGATGCTCGATCGCCAGCAGCTGGGCGAGCATGGCTCCGGTCGAGATGCCGGCAATATGCGCCCCCGCTGGGGCTTGCTCGGCAATAAGCTCAGCAACATCGGCAGCAAGGTCCGACATCGTGGCGCCAAGGCTCGGCAGGGGACTCGCCCCATGTCCGGGCAAGTCGATATTGATGACGCGATAATCGCGCTCGATCGCTGGCAACTGCGGCCACCACAGATCGCCCGTCAGGCCCAGTCCGTGCAACAGGACGACGGCATTCGCATCCTTGTGTCCGCTAACCCGGAAGTGCAACCGATGAGCCATTCTCATTTCCCGACGCATATGCGATCCCGGGCTTTCGCCGCAGTTTCACGGGAATACTACTGCTACCGTGGGCAATGTTATAGCAGCATGGGCCCAAGACGTGTCGAATGACACAGCAATGTCTCGATGCTCAACATAGGCGGCGGCGAGAGAAGGTGGATGGGACATGAAGCGACAACTGCACATCAATCTGTTCATCCACAGCCGCGGCTACCACGAAGCCTCCTGGCGCCATCCCCGGTCCACGCAGCGATCGTTGACAGACGTCGGCTACTACATCGATTGCGCGCGAAAAGCGGAGGCCGCCTGCCTCGACTCGATGTTTATCGCCGACGTGCTCAACGTCCCCGACGATCTCGACAGCTCGGCCCGCGTATGGCTGGAGCCGATCACGACATTGGCGGCACTTGCGGTCACAACGAGCCGGATCGGATTGATCGGGACGGCCTCGACCACCTATGCCGAGCCGTTCAACCTGGCGCGCCAGTTCGCCTCGCTCGATCACATCAGCCAGGGCCGCGCCGCCTGGAACATCGTCACGTCGTTCAGCGCCGCAGCCGGCCGCAACTTCGGCAGCAATGCACGTCCCACGCATGCCGGCCGCTACGACAAGGGCGACGAGTTCGTCGAGGTCGCCAAAGCGCTGTGGGACAGCTGGAGCGATGACGCGATTGTCGATGATCGCGTTCGGGGGCTTTATGCGCGCAACGAGCGCATTCGGGCGATCAATCATGTCGGCGAGCACTTTCGTGTCGCTGGTCCCCTCAATCTGCCGCGCTGTCCCCAGGGGCGGCCGGTGCTGGTGCAGGCGGGCTCGTCCGAGACGGGCAAGGACTTCGCGGCCCGGCATGCCGAGGCCGTGTTCACCGCGCATCTGGAAAAGCGGAGCGCACAGGAGTTCTACAAGGATCTGAAGGCGCGCGTCGTCGCAGCCGGCCGGCCGGCCGATCAGACGCTGATCCTGCCGGGCATCAGCCCGATGATCGCTGCGAGCGAGGCAGAGGCGAAGCGGATGGAGCGCGAACTCAACGAACTCGTCGACCCTGAGGTTGGCCGCAAGCGATTGTCCGATCGCTTCGATGGGCACGACTTCTCGCATTTGCAGCTCGATGGGCCTGTGTGCGTCGAGGACTTTCCCGATCCCGCCCGCAACGAGGGCTCGCGCAGCCGCACAGAGCTGATCCTCGGCGCCGTTCGCCGGGAGCAGCTGACGCTCAGACAGCTGCTGGCCAAGCTCGCGGGCGCACGCGGCCATTTCGTCATGGCCGGCACACCCGAGCAGGTCGCCGACACGATGGAGGATTGGGTCGACAGTGGTGCGGCCGACGGTTTCAATCTGATGCCGCCGTTGCTGCCATTGATGCTCGACGTGTTCATTGCCGAGGTCGTGCCGCTGCTCCAAAGGCGCGGACGGTTTCGCACGGCGTATCGTGGCACGACCTTGCGCGACCACTACGGGTTGTCACGGCCGAACACGTGAGATTTTGTGCGCCCAACTGGGCGCTCCAGCAGCTATCGATGTCGCCCTCACGCGAACCGCGTCTTCGCCCAGCGGGTCTCGAAGGGAGTGTTCATGAGAGGCACGGAAGTCTTGTGCTTGAACAGCCAGCTGGCGTCCACGCGAACGTCGTGTTCCTGGTCGATGCCGGCGCGCCAGAACGCCTGATTGGTCGCGCCGACCGTGCACGGCATGAATAGGTACCATTGCGCCTTCGCCGTATCGCCGCTCACTTCGATGTGGCCATTCAGGCTGTAATGGATCGCAAACGTGAAGATCCCCCGAAGCCCCGCGGAAGAACGCGCGGATCGCCTCGCGGCCCTCGAAGCGGCCGAGGCTTGGGCTCTCCCAGACGGCGTCCTCGGTGAAGAGGGCGGCGATGCCGTCGCAATCGTACTGCGCGTCGCAATAAGCCGCGTAGCGGGCTTTCAGGTTTTGGATCGCCTCGGCGTCCTCCAGCGCGCGCAAGCGCTGCTCGATGGCCGCGAGGCAGCTGGCGTCGGGGGGCGGAGCCGTCGTCGTCATGGGGGCAACTCCCTGTGCGGATGCAGTGCGATCGACGTCTGCGAAGCCGGCCATCGGTCGCTGGAACTCTTTGGAGCCAGGGCCGCGCGCTTCGATGAGCCCGAGCCGTCACCAAGCGGACAAAGCGACGCGTCGAACGAGATGGATTTGCCACACTACGCCGACGGCAGCGTCGGGCGGCGCAGGTGCCAGTCGGTCACCTGCTGGTAGGCGTGGGTGTCAATCGGCGCGGTGGTGCTGTTTGCGCTGTTGGTCACAGCCTGTCCAACATTGCTCCCATTGGCGCTGCGGAGCCGCTGCCTTGACGACCGGCCACGACCGTTGATCGGTAGGGCTTGCCAATAAGACGCGGTCATCTGGGCCCAC
>JANOKV010000480.1:0-12579 GCA_031419415.1 Hyphomicrobiales bacterium
GCTTCGCCAGCAGGAACCCATTGTGCCGAAACTCAAGCCCGATACGCAAATCGCCCGCCGGACTCACATCCTGGATGCGGCGGAGCTCTGCTTCGCGCGGGCGGGGTTTCATCGCACGACGATGCAGGACATCTGCAAGGCAGCCGAGGTCAGTCCTGGCGCGCTTTATCTCTATTTCGACAGCAAAGAAGCCTTGATCGCGGGCCTTGCCGAGCGCGACCGGGCGGAGTTTGCCGAGCGCATCCAATTTCTGGCCTCCGCGCCTGACTTCATGGCGGCTCTCGAGGTGATCGGGGAGCGCTATTTCGCCGAGGAGCCGGCACACAAACGATTGATGTGCGTCGAGATCGGCATCGAGTCGACCCGCAACCCGCGCGTTGGCGAGATTCATCGCTCGGTCGACGCATTCGTGCGCGAGAGCTTCCGCGCCCTGTTCCAGCGTCTGGTCGACGAGGGACGCATCGAGCCCGTGCTCGAGGTAGCCGGGCTCACAGAGGTGTTCTTGACCCTGGGGGATGGCTTGTTCTGGCGGCGCGCCGTCGATCCGAGCTTCGATCCAAAGGTCGTTCTGCCAGCCGTTATTCAAACTTTGGGGGGCCTGCTGCGACCGGTCCGCCACCAATCGGGCGATAGGGCGTTGTCTGAGGACAGCCAGAGCCAGATCGTCGAAAACATCAGCGAGAACCTGTGATGCGCGTGAAATTCATTGTGCTGGCCGTCGTCGGCGTGGCTTTGGCCGGCGGTGGCTGGGTTTATCGCGATCAGCTTTCGGCGATGGTGGGCAAGCCGATGGATGTCGCTCCCGTCGCGGCGCCCAAAGTCACGCAGGGCATCAGCGTCACCGTCACCCGTGCCACGCTGGGGGAGATGGTCGAGACCGCCTTCGTCAACGGCACGCTCGTGGCACGCGAAGAAATCCTGGTCGGGCCCGAAATCGAAGGTTTACGGGTCACGGAGGTTCTGGCCGACGAAGGCGATCAGGTGAAGAAGGGGCAGGTTTTGGCGCGTCTGGTGTCGACGACGCTCGAAGCTCAGGTTGCTCAGAACGACGCGGCGTTGGCGCGCGCGACAGCGGCGATCGAGCAGGCGCGCAGCAGCATTCGGTCGGCGGAAGCCCGCATGCTCGAAGCGAAGAACGCCTACGAGCGAGGCCAGCCGCTGGCGAAATCGGGCTACATATCCGAGAGCACGATGGATCAACGACAGGCATCAGCCAGCACGGCGGAAGCGGCGACCGCGTCTGCACGCGACGCGCTGAAGGTCGCCGAAGCGGAAAAAGCCCAAGTCCAGGCGCAGCGGCGTGAGCTCGACTGGCGCCGCAGCCGTACCGAGGTAATGGCGCCCGCCGATGGCATCGTCAGCCGTCGACTGGCCCGCATCGGCGCTTTCGCCGCCGGTGCGCAGGATGCCATGTTCCGCATCGTGGCCAATGGCGACGTCGAACTCGACGCTGAGGTGCCCGAAACCTATCTGACCAAGATCCGACCCGGCCAACGCGCTGAGGTGACGATCGCTGGACAAAGTCTCGTCGAAGGCAAGGTGCGCCTCGTCTCACAAGAGATCGACCGGGTGACCCGGTTGGGGCGCGTCCGGGTTTCTCTCGGCAACGATCCCACGCTGCGCATCGGCGCCTTCGGTCGCGGTCGTATCGAGACGGCGCGGTCGAACGGCGTGACCTTGCCGGTGTCGGCCGTCATGCACAGCGCCGATGGCGCGTTCGTGCAAGTGGTGAAGGACGATCGGGTTGTGACACAACGGGTTGAAACCGGCATTTCGTCGGGGGGTCGGATCGAGATTACCAAGGGGGTCGGCGAAGGCGAAGTGGTCGTCGCCAAGTCGGGCACGTTCCTGCGCGACGGCGACTTGATTCGCCCGGTCATCGAGACCGCCGACGGCCAGAGCGGAGTGAAGTAAGATGCGTATGAACATATCGGCCTGGGCGATCCGCCAGCCGCTCCCCTCTGTCTTGTTGTTCGTCGTGCTGTGCCTGCTCGGCTGGTTCTCGTTCATGAGCCTGCCAATCACCAAATTCCCCAACATCGACGTTCCCCTCATCTCCGTCACGGTCACCCAGAGCGGGGCTGCCCCCGCCGAGCTCGAAACGCAGGTAACGAAGCGCGTCGAGGACGCCGTGGCCGGCATCGCGGGCGTCAAAAATATCCTCTCGACCGTCAACGACGGCAATTCGGTGACGGCGATCGAATTCCGCTTGGAAGTCAACACCGACCGCGCGCTCAACGACATCAAGGACGCCATCGCAAAAGTCCGGGCCGAGTTGCCGCGCACCGTCGACGAGCCTGTCATTCAGCGGCTGGAAGTCGAAAGTCAGCCCATCGTGACCTATGCGGTGTCGGCTCCCGCGCGCACGTTGGAAGAGCTGTCGTGGCACGTCGACGATGTCGTGAAGCGCGAGTTGCAAGGTGCCAAGGGCGTCGGCCGCGTCAGCCGCATCGGTGGCGTCAACCGCGAGATCAAAGTCACGATCGATCCGGATCGACTGGCGTCGCTGGGCGCCACGGCCGGTGAGATCAATCGCCAACTGCGCGCGACGAGTGTCGATCTCGCGGGCGGACGCAGCGAAGTCGGCGGCATCGAGCAGTCGATCCGCACGTTGGCGAGTTCGCGAACGCTGCAGGAGTTGGCCGACACCCGGATCGTCATCGCCGGCAAGCGTGAGGTGCGTCTGGGCGATCTCGGCACGATCACGGACGCTTTCGAAGAACCGCGCACATTCGCCCGTCTCAACGGCGAGACGCCCGTTGTGGCGGCCAGCATCTATCGCTCGAAGGGCGCCAGCGAATACGACGTCAAGAACATCGCCGAGAAGAGGATGGCGGAGCTCGGTCAGCGCTTTCCGGGTTTCACGTACACGATTATCGACGACGCAGCGGCGTACACCTACGGCAATTACAAGGCCGCCATGTCGACCCTCATCGAGGGCGCGTTGCTGGCCGTCGTTGTCGTGCTGATTTTTCTTCGCGATTGGCGCGCGACGATCATCACGGCGATTACGCTGCCGCTGGCCATCATCCCGACGTTCTGGGCGATCAGCATGTTGGGGTTTTCGCTCAACCTCGTCAGCATGCTCGCCATCACGCTGGCGACGGGCATTCTGGTCGATGACGCCATCGTCGAGATCGAGAATATCGTGCGCCACATGCGGATGGGGAAATCACCCTATCGCGCCGCTCTCGAGGCGGCCGACGAAATCGGTCTGGCCGTCATCGCCATCACGTTCACGATCGTCGCCGTGTTCGCCCCGGTCAGCTTCATGAGCGGTATTGCGGGGCAGTACTTCAAGCAGTTCGGCTTGACGGTTGCCGTCGCAGTGCTGTTCTCGTTGCTCGTTGCGCGCCTCATTACGCCATTGCTCGCCGCCTACTTCCTGCGCCCGCACGCGCACGTCGTCCCCCGCGACGGACTGCTGATGCGCGGCTACACGCGGTTGCTGGGCGCCACGATCCATCATCCTTGGATCACGCTAGCATCGGGCATGGTGATCTTTGCTCTGTCGGTCTGGAGCGTCGGATTGTTACCGACCGGCTTCATTCCCCCCGAGGACAGCGCCCGCATCGTGATGGCGCTCGAACTGCCACCGGGCGCCCGCGTCGAAGACGTGCGGCGCAAGACCGACGAGGTGGCGCGCAGCGTGCGCGAGATCCCGGAGGTGGGAACGGTTTTTGTCGTGGGCGGTTCGTCGCCGACAGGCAGTCAGGAAACGCGGCGGGCCTCGCTCTATGTCAAACTGGTCCACAAGACGCAGCGCGAAAAAACGCAGAAGGATATCGAGCGCGAGGTGGCGAAGCGCCTCACGGACATTCCGGATTTGCGCGCCTGGTACGTCAACGACCGGGGTGAGCGCGAGCTGGCGCTGACGCTCGTCAGTCAGGACCCCAAGGCGCTGGATGCCGTCGTCGCCAAGGTCGAAGGGCAGATGCGCCAGCAGCCGGGGTTTCTCAATGTCGCCGCCGTCGCCGGCATCGAGCGGCCCGAGATCCGCATCGAGCCCCGGTTCGAGGAGGCCGCGCGGCTGGGCATCACAACGGAGCAAATTTCGGAGGCCATTCGCATCGCGACGATCGGTGACGTGGGGCCGGCGCTGGCCAAGTTCACGTTGGCCGACCGGCAGATTCCGATCCGCGTCCTCTTCGATGAGCGAGCCCGGGGCCAGTTGCCGCGGATCGAAACCATGACGGTTATGGGATCGAACGGCATCGCTGTGCCGCTGACGGCGGTCGCCAACATCGAATTCGGCCAGGGCGCGTCGTCGATCGAGCGCTTCAACCGGGAACGCCGTGTCGTCGTCGGCACCGACCTCGTCGATATCACCACCGGTCAGGGCGCGGAGATCATCGAGCAGCTTCCCGCAATCAAGTCCATGCCGTCGAGCGTGCGCTTGATGAAGACGGGTGATGCCGAAATTCAGGAGGAAGTGTTCAGCGGCTTCGCCCGCGCCATGGGTTTGGGCATCGTGCTCGTATTCGGTGTGCTAGTCCTCCTATTCGGCAGCGTCTTCCTGCCGGTGACGATTTTGCTGTCGCTGCCGCTCTCGATCGGCGGCGTCATCTTGGCGTTGCTCATCACCAACAACCCGATCTCCATGCCGGTCGTCATCGGTATTCTGATGCTCATGGGCATCGTGACCAAGAACGCCATCATGCTCGTCGACTTCGCCGTTGAAGAGGTCGCCCGAGGTGTGCCGAAAATCGAGGCAATCATCGATGCGGGACGCAAGCGCGCCCGCCCGATCGTAATGACCACGATCGCCATGGCGGCAGGCATGGTGCCAGCGGCTTACGGCGTGGGTGACGGTGGCGAATTCCGCGCGCCGATGGCCATCGGCGTGATCGGCGGCCTCATCGTCTCGACGGTTCTATCGCTGGTCTTCGTGCCATCGTTTTATGTGATCATGGACGACTTTTCTTGCTTCATGGCGCGCATCTTGGGCCGCTTCGTCGGCCCCACCGACGAGCCGGGTGAGGCGGAGACGGCGGCCGCTTCTGCGCCACAGCCGTCGCCTGAATTACACACCGTCGGGGAGTGGCGCATGCCGTTGCTCGAGGCTCCGACGTTGCCACAGGGCGCGGCCGTGCGTCGGCCATTGGCAGCGGAATAGCTGGGACGCTTCTCAGTACCACACGCCGGGGAAGCGCCAGCGCGGGGTCATTGCGGCGGGGCCGAGGCCCGCCATCGTAATCATCGGTTCTTCGACGAGAACGAGGCGGTGGGGCAGGCCCGGCGAACTCATGTCGACGAGCCGTTTAATGCGATCCTCGGTATCGGGGTGCGTTCGCAGGACCGACGGTTGCGGAATGCGGCGTGCGGGTGGCAGCATAAGGTCTTCCCAGAAATGGCCCTGGTGACGCTCCAGCGTATGGAGCGCGGAGGCCAAGCCCATGGGATCACCGGTGATACTCGCGGCCTCCCGGTCAGCGTCGTACTCGCGGCTGCGCGAGAGCGTGAGTTGCAGGAGGCTCGAGACGGTGGGCGCGAGATAGAGGATGGCGATTGCCACCCAAGAATAGGTCGCCTGTCCCATGAGCATGGCCGGCACGTTGAGCACCGCCAAAATGAGGCCCATGTAGGCCAGCACCTGGGTGAAGCGCGTCATGGCGTCGGCCAGACCCATCACGAACAGATCGTTGTTGCGGATGTGGCTCATCTCGTGGGCGAGCACGCCGGCCAATTCGCGCAAGGACAATCGCCGCAACAAGCCTTCCGTCACGCCGATGACGGCCCGATCTGCCGTGCCGGCCGCAAAGGCGTTCAACATTGCGCTCGGGATGACGTAGAGGCGGGGATGGGCCGGCAGTTCGGCGCGATCAGCCAGGACCTCGACGAGGTGGCCGAGTTGACTGCCGCGGCGTGCGTCGATGCGCTCGGCACGGTAGAGCCGCATCACGGCATCGGGCGTGATGCGTGGCATCATTCCAACGGCGAAGCCGATGGCGGTTATTGCGACGATGATGCCGAACCACGACCATATCAGCACCGACGACAACACGGTCAGCAGCCCGATGGCCGCGACCAGGAGAACGCAATGGAGCGTGTTGCGCCGGCGATGTTCGACGAGCTTCTCGGGCTCTAGAAATGGACTCATTGCCTCGACCGCGCGAAGGGAGTTGGAAGGGGATATGGTGGTCATCCCAGTACATGTACCTGATCGCACGGCGCTGGGCCACGGGTCGTCTTTTTGTGATTGCCCGAGGGCAGGGCGATGGCCTTCAGTGGTCTTGGCTTTGAATGTTGGATGGCATCTCGAGCGTGCTTGCAAGGGCTGCATCATCATCGATCGGCAGCTCGCGACCGTGCAGGGCGCGTTCGACGAGCGCGTCGAAGAGCAGGGTTGCCGTGGGGTCGACGCCGGGCGCATCGCGAAACAGACGGAACGTCGTGGCGACGAAATGGCCACGCCCATAACCGCGCTCGACGGCCAAAGCGACGGGTTTGTGAATCCAGCCGACGACGAGGCCCGCATGCACGCGGCCATGAAAGTCGTGCAGGTTGACGCCGGAAACGACATGGTTGGGCAAAACGCGATCGAACGCCATGTCGAGAAGCGGCCCACCGGGCAACGCGGTGAAGGGCCCGGCGCGCATCAGCCAGGCAAACGACGATGCCCAGTCTCCCTGCCAGGGGGTGCCATTGCGGGCTTCCACCTTCACGTTCTGCCAATGAGGAAAAAGCGGATAGAGCGGCATCGGCGCGTCGGCCAACAAGAGGAGACGCCCACCATTGCGAACAGTGCTCGCCAGCTCGGCATCCTGCGCCGAGGCGACGACGAGGCTCGCCCGTGACAGATCGCGAGCGATCGAATATCCCAGCTCACGCAGGTATCCGCGTATCGCTTCCTCCGGCGACCAGACCGTATGGCGGCCCGAGGGTTTCTGTCGGCGTGGGTGCAGCGCCAGATCGACCCAATTGCGGGATGCCGGCGCATCGCGACCCCCGATCATCATCTCGAGGCGCAACGTGCGGGGGTCTGCGACTTCCGGCAAATCCAAGGGGATCGCGCCCAAATCGACCACCGTCCCCGCCACGAGCGGGGGCAGGTCGAGCACGGTGTCGGGACGATGTGGACCATCCAAGCTGATGGTCAGCCGCTCGTTCTCGATCGTCGCGCCTTCACCATGGGCAATCCGCAGCCGCAGGTTCGCGCGCTCGCCCTCCCAATAGGTCGTGCGGTCCATGTCTATGACGATCATCGTATCGCCGTTGATCCAGCGGAAGACGTCGTGGAACGCGCGTTTGTTGCGCCGCATGTCGAGCAGGCCGTTGGCCTCCCAATGGACGTCGGTCAGCTCCGTGATCACGTAACCGGCGATCTCGGACCGGGCGCGCATGCGGCCGATCTGATACTCGAGCGCGCGAAACTGCTGCCATTGCGTGGCGACGACGAAATCTTCGAGCGTTCCAAAGACCCGATCGAGGTGCCAGTCTGAAAAGCGGTGCTCGATGCCGTGCGGGTACATCACCCCCCCGCCCCAATCGTGACCCGTCTCGAACCACCAGGGTTCGCGGCCATCGGGACCAACGAGTTCGTGGGGAATGGGCAGGCCCCAGTTGCCGAATTCCGAACAGATCACCGGCTCCGTGCCGGTCGGTTTGGCATCGCCATGGGGGCTGAACAAAAAGGACTCACGCGCAGCCAGTTGGTCGACGAACGCGTCCCAGGCCGCGCGATGATCCGGAATGGCGGAATAAAAATGATAGTCGACAATGTCGGTGACGACGTGGAAGCTCGGCGCGATGGGCGAATTGTCGACGATGAGACGCGTGGGGTCATAAGATTTCAGCCAGCGATAGCGTTCTTCGAGCCATGTCCGGTGGCTCGCGTCGTGCACGAGGTCCACGCCCCAGTTCTCGTTGATGATTGTCCAGATGACGATCGACGGGTGATGGCCATCCCGGTCGACCATGCCTTTCAGCAGCCGCTCCTTGCGACCGCGCGAGCGTTCTGTGGAAACACCGCCGTTGGGCAGCTCGGCCCAAATCAGAATGCCGAGGCGGTCGGCCGCCGCGAGATAGCGCGGGTCGGCCGCTTTGATGTGAATGCGGATGCAGTTGAGCCCGAGTTCCTTCGACTTGACGAGTTGATCTTCGAGGAAGGCTACCGAAGGCATGGTGCAGATAGTGTCGGGGTAATAGTCCTGGTCCAGCGCGCCACGCAGGTAAATCGGCGCGCCATTGAGATAAAATCGCCCGTCTTTGGCTTCGAACGTGCGAAAGCCGAAAGCGGTCTCGACTTGGTCACTCGGCGTCCCGCGGCGCAAGGCAGTGACTGTCAATCGATAGAGGTTTGGTTCGTCCAGCGACCACAGCCGCGCGTCGGGGACGGTGAGCGTGAACGACACCTCCTCCGTTCCCTCGTCGGCCTCGGCCATCGCGCTGGCCACGAGGCGGTCGTCGGGGTCGGCCACATCGCACATGAGTTCCAGGGATGACCGCATCGGCGCGGCCCACAAGACACGCACGGCCACGGTCGACGAGGTCGGATCGGGTCGAATGCGCATCGCGTGGATAGCGTCGTGCGAGCGGCATTCGACGAACACGGATTGCCAGATCCCCGATAGTGGGCCGTACCAGCTCTGTTTGCCGAACGGCATTTCGGCGAGTGGCGTGTCGGGGTAGGCGAGCAGATTGTCCGTCGGGCTCTCGACGCGCACCTTGATCTCGTTGTCACCCTCGACGACGGCCTCCGTGATATCGAATTCGAACGGCAAAAACCCGCCCTCGTTCGTGCCGACCGGTAAACCGTTCACCCACACACGGGTGGTGTGGAACACGGCGCCGAAGCAGAGCGCCACGCTGCCGTCGCGCCAGCCGGGAGGCAGCGCGAACATGCGTCGGAAAATTCCGATGCCGGCGCGCATCCTGAGGTCGGCGAACTGCGCCTGCCAAGGACCAGGAATCGCAGCATCACGGACTTTGACGGGCTGGAAATTGTTGGTCCCCGCGTGCAAGAAATCCCAACGACCGTCGAGGTCTATTCGACGTCTCATATGCCACTCCGCACGTTACGCGTCCCAACCCCCCTCGGAGCGGACAGCACAAGGCCACATGAGTTAACGCTGTCGAGCGCGAAGAGTTCAAGGTGCGACGATCGGGCTGAGACGAAACGCTAGACCGCTGGGTGCGCTCCGCTGGGCAGCGTAATGCGACACTGGCTCGAGCCGTCTGGCTTGCGATGCTCGACCAAGTGTCCGCCTTGCAATTCGATCAGTGCGCGCGCAATCGCTGTGCGCAATCGGCTGGCGTCGTGCAGTCGGGGCTCGTCATCAGTTGCGGTGAAACCACCCACTGCGATGGACGGTCCTGTGGTGGAAATCGTGATCACAACCACACCTGATTGCCGCCTACAGCGCATCTCGACGGCGCCATCGCGAGGGGCCGAGAGAACGGCAGTCTGAACGAGGTTGGCGACGGCTTGTTCCAGGGCCGCGGATTCCGCCTGCACCACGTCGTCCTCGAATTCCGGCAGGATGAGCCGCACCCGTCCCTCCGTGGCTTCGGGTGTGGCGTAGACAGCGGCATTGCGCAGGATCGCGTGAACGCCGACAGGCGCTAGGCGGTCACGGTCGGCGCGGGCAATCAACCGCGTGAGGGCGAGTGTGTCGTCGACGGCTTGGGCGAGCGCAAATCCGCTCTCCCGGATGTGGCCCGCATAACTTTTGTAGCGCTCTGCGCCCAGTGGCCCCAGCAGCTCGCGCTGCATCATGTCGGAAAACCCGATGATGACATTGAGGGGCGTCCTGAGCTCGTGGCTCATCTCGGCCATCAGCCCGACGAATTGGGCTTCGACGTCAACCCGTTCCTCGGGTCGGGGTGGTGAGCGGTGCGGTGGTGGTTCGGGCGTGGGTCGGTATCGGGCGGCGGTCCCTGCGGTGTCTGACGCGACCCGCGACGCCGGGTCTGCGGCCAGCATGAGCATGCAGGTCGCCAGTCCTGCCACAACGAGGGCTGCGAGCGTCAGGCCCTCGTTCATGCTAGCGCTCAGATCCACCGGATCGATCGGGGATCGCCGCACCAGCCAATGGCCGACGAAGCCTGCGAGCACTAAGCCATTTGCGATGGCCGCTACTTGCACTGCACGAAGCCGCCCAACCTGCCGGATGAGCCCATCGCGCAGGCGGAAAATTCGTGGTGGTCGCCGCTCCCCAGCGGACACAATGAGGCTCTGCTCACAGGTGGACGTTGTCCACACCATGCCGTTCTCCCGACGATTTTATTAGGTTTGCCCAGACGGTTGCGAAAGGAGGGGTACGCATGAACCCGAATCGCTCATGCAGTATCGCAGTGTCGCGACTCGACTGTCGAGGCGAACAATTGTGGTCCAAACGAGGCAATTGAGACCAAAAGCTGGGGACAGACGCTCTATTCGAGCGTCCGCGACACGATCTCATATGCATCTCTAGACAGCGGCTTGGCTTTAGCGATCCGTTGCAAGGTCTGTCGAGCAAGCTGGCGACGACCCTTCTCGAGCGTCCTCCAACTCCGGAACGCCGTCAGCAACCGGGCGGCGACCTGCGGATTGAACCGGTCGATTTCCAGAATGCAGTCCGCAATGAACGCATAGCCCGCACCGTCGGGTCGGTTGAACATGACGCTGTTGCCAGCGAACACACCGATGAGCGTGCGCGCTTTGTTCGGGTTTTTGAGCGACATCAGCGGGTGCTCGATCAATTTGCGCACGGCAGCGAGAGTGCCGGGCAAGCTGGAGGCGGCCTGCAGGGCGAACCAATGGTCGATCACGAGATGATCGCCCTTCCAGCGCGTGTAGAATCGATCCAGAGCCGCCTGGCGCTCGGGCCCCTTGCTGTCGCAAAGGACGGCGAAGCCTGCGATTTCGTCAGTCAGGTTGCGGGCGCGCTGGAAATGCTGCACCGCGCGCTCGGTGTCTTCGGCCGTGGCCCGGGCCGCGAGCAACGACAACGCGGCATTGCGCATCGCGCGCCGACCTGTCTGCTCGGGGATGGGCGCGTAGGTCGCGCTGACGCGGTTGTCCTTATACAAATCGATCAGCACAGGCGCGAGCTTGGTGGCGAGCCGCCGCCGCAGCGTCTTGCGGGCGCGATGAATGGCTGCTGGATCGATATTGTGACCGATGATGCGCGCAATGTCGGCTTCGCTCGGCAGGACGAGAATTTGGGTGCGATAGGCGGGCTCCAAACGCTCGTCGGCGATGATGATGCCGAGCGACTCGATGAAGGCTTTCGGATCGGGCGCGGGGTTGCCCTTCGCCAGCGCCGCAACGGCCCCGACGAGCAGCCGCGTGGCATAGTCTTGTGTGGCCTGCCAGCGATTGAACGCGTCGCTGTCATGAGCCATCAGGAACGCCAGATCCGCCTCGCTCAGATCCACGGTGAGGTTCACTGGCGCCGAAAAGTCCCGCAAGAGCGAGGGAACGGGCCGCGACGGGATGTTGGCGAAACGGAAAGTTTCCCGGCGCTTGGTCAACTCCAGCAGGCCGTTCTCGAGCACGCGTCCGTCTTGCAACTCGAGCGGCAGATCGTTGCCATTGCCCCCGAGCAGCCCCAGCTTCACCGGAATATGCATCGGTTTTTTCGTGTGCTGTCCGGGCGTCGGCGCCATGGTCTGTTCGATCGTGAGCTCGGCTGAGCGCTTCTGCGGATTATATTTGAGGTCGCACACGAGGCTCGGTGTTCCCGCTTGTGCATACCAGTTCATGAAATGAGTGAGGTCGCGTCCGCTCGCTTCGGCGAAACAGGCGATGAAATCTTCCACTGTCGCCGCCTCGCCGTCATGGCGCTCGAAATAGAGGTCCATGCCCCGCCGGAAGAGGTCGGCGCCGATCAACGTATGGATCATGCGGCAGAGTTCGGCGCCCTTTTCGTAGACGGTCGATGTGTAGAAATTATTGATCTCGATGAAGCTCGCAGGCCGAACCGGATGGGCGAGAGGACCGGCGTCCTCCGGGAACTGGCGCGTCTTCAGGGCGCGGACATCTTGAATGCGCTGCACCGCCGGCGAGCGGAACTCGGCGGAATAGAGCTGATCGCGGAACACCGTCAACCCTTCCTTGAGGCAGAGCTGGAACCAGTCCCGGCAGGTAATCCGGTTGCCGGTCCAGTTGTGGAAGTACTCGTGGGCGATCACGCGGTCGATATTGAAGAAGTCCGTGTCGGTCGCCGTCTCGGGGCTTGCCAGGACGAGGCGATCGTTGAACACGTTGAGACCCTTGTTCTCCATCGCACCCATGTTGAAGTCGGACACGGCGACGATGTTGA
Organism: Hyphomicrobiales bacterium; assembly: GCA_031419415.1. Taxonomy (GTDB): domain Bacteria; phylum Pseudomonadota; class Alphaproteobacteria; order Rhizobiales; family Hyphomicrobiaceae. Next base: position 12,249 of record JANOKV010000480.1, read on the forward strand.
AGACGTCGAGGTCGTATTCCCGGCCGAACCTCTCCTCGTCCCAGCGCATCGACCGCTTCAGGCTGTCCATGGCCCAACCGCACCGGTTTTCCTTGCCGGGCTCCACGTAAATTCCAAGATCGACCTCACGACCCGACATTGTCTTGAAGGTCGACGAGACCGAGGCCAGTCGCCCCCCGACGAGAGCGAAGAGATAAGACGGCTTGGGGTGCGGATCGTGCCACACGGCATAATGCCGGTGGCCGTTGTCGAAGGTGGCGTGTTTGCCCGGATTGCCGTTGCCGAGCAACACCGGGGCGCTGGCGCAATCGGCTTCGATGCGGGTCGTGTA